>JBJKSR010000024.1:0-3006 GCA_046703965.1 Gammaproteobacteria bacterium
GTCCAGGGCTGGCTGGCCGCCGTGGGCGACTTGCGCTTCTCGGCGCGGGACCCTGCCGCGGCCGAATCCAACCCCTATTTCTGCCCCGAGCCGGGGCGGGTGCCGGAACTGGAAGCGTTGCTGAATGCGACGTGGAAGGCGCAGGATTCGCTCGGCGCGCGCGTCGACGTCGTCGCCGCGGGGGTGCCGGCAGGGCTGGGCGAACCGGTGTTCGACAAGCTGGATGCGGAGATCGCCCGTGCCATGATGGGGATTCCCGCGGCCAAGGGCGTGGAGATCGGCGACGGTTTTGCAGTGGTCGGCCAGAACGGCAGCGAGCACCGCGACGCGTTGACGACCGGCGGGTTCGAGAGCAACCACGCCGGCGGAATACTGGGCGGTATCTCCACCGGGCAGCCATTGCGGGCAAGCGTGGCCTTCAAGCCCACCTCGAGCATTCCCCGGCCCGTCGCCAGTGTCAATGCCGCCGGCGAAGCGATCGAGTTGCGGGTCGGCGGACGCCACGATCCCTGCGTCGGGCTGCGCGCGGTGCCCATCGTGGAAGCCATGCTGTGCCTGGTGCTGGCCGATCATTGGCTGCGCGACCGCGCCCAGAACGCGGACGTGGAACGAGCGTTTCCCTTCCCGGGAATGAATTCGAATACGGAGTGAACCGATGAGATCTATGAGTAAGGATAAGGAATTGACTGTAGCGGTAGTCGGCGCCACCGGACTGGTGGGCCGCACGATGATCGAGATTCTGGCCGAGCGCAATTTCCCGGTCGGTCGACTGCATGCGCTGGCGAGCCGGCGCTCGGAAGGCGAACGGATCGAGTTCGGCAAGCGCAGCGTGCGCGTCGAAGTACTCGACGACTTCGACTTTTCCGGCGTGGATATTGCGCTGTGTTCGGCGGGCGGCGATATTTCCAGGAAGCACGTGCCGCGCATCGTCGAGGCGGGGGCGGTGGCCATCGACAACACCTCCGCCTTTCGCTACGACGACGACGTGCCGCTGGTGGTGCCGGAAGTCAATCCGGAAATGATCGCCGAGGGCAGGGTGCGCGGCATCATCGCGAACCCCAATTGCTCCACGATCCAGATGGTGGTGGCGCTGAAGCCGATCTACGATGCGGTGGGCATCGAGCGCATCAACGTGGCGACCTACCAGTCGGTTTCCGGCTGCGGCAAGAAGGGCGTGGAGGAACTGGCGACGCAGAGCGCCCGGCTGCTCAACGGCCAGGAGGCGGAAGCGAAGGTCATGCCCACGCAGATCGCGTTCAACGTGGTACCCCATATCGACACCTTCCAGGACAACGGCTACACCCGCGAGGAAATGAAGCTGGTGTGGGAGACGCGCAAGATCCTGGGCGACGCGTCGATCGCCGTGAATCCGACGGCGGCCAGGGTGCCGGTCTTCTTCGGCCATTCCGAGGCGGTTCACGTCGAAACCCGGGACAAGCTCACGGCCGGACAGGCCCGCGAACTGTTCGCCGAGGCACCCGGCATCACCGTGATCGACGAACGCCGGGACGGCGGCTACGCGACGGCTGCCATCGAGGGAGCCCACCACGACGCCGTGTTCGTGAGTCGCATCCGGGAGGATATTTCGCATCCCCGCGGCCTGGATTTCTGGGTGGTCAGCGACAATGTGCGCAAGGGTGCGGCGCTGAACAGCGTGCAGATCGCCGAACACCTGCTGGAGTCCTGAGGCCTCATCCTACAGACAAAAGGCATGTTCTAAGGTATAGTCAAGAGGTTATAGCGATCTTATAATCCGAACTCTGAGGCGAGACCCGGAACGATGTACAACAGGGGACAGTTGATGCGAGACAGAATTATTATTCGCCTGGCGGCCGCCGTGCTGGCGCTGGCCGCGGCTGTAGCGGTGCCGGGCATGGCATGGGCGCTGGGTCTCGGCGAAATACAGACGGATACCCGGATCGGCCAGCCGTTTACGGCGAAAATCCCGATCGTGGGCGCCACCGCCGACACGCTGCAGGGACTCAAGGTCGGTCTGGCCAGCAACGACGATTACAGGAACGCGGGCCTCAACGAACCGGATTACCTGTTCAGCCTCAAGTTCTCCATCGAACAGGGCCCCCAGGGGCCCTACGTCCGGGTCACCTCCACCAAACCCGTCAGGCTGCCGTTCCTTCACCTGCTGTTGCGCGCCAATTGGGCGAGCGGGGAGATCACCCGCCAGTACACGGTGTTGCTGAATCCGCCGACTTTCGTCGCCGGCAGCGAGGGCGGGCAGTCGGTCAGCACGCCGCCGGCGCCGGCCCAATCGGCCGTCGTGCAGGCGCCGGCCAGGCAGGCGCCTGCACAGACCGTCGTACAGCAACCCGCGCCGAAGCCGGCGCAAACCGCTGCCAGGGCGGCCACGACCCCGGTGCAGAGCCAGCCGAGCCAGCCGGCCAGCACGCTGCCCGAGACTTATGCCGTACATCACGGCGACACGCTGTGGGGGCTCGCGCAGCAAATGCGCGCGGGGACCGGTATTACCACCAACCAGATGATGATCGCGCTGTACCGTGCCAATCCGCACGCGTTCCGCGGCAATATCAACCGGCTCAAGGCCGGCTACGTGCTCCAGGTGCCGACGCGGGGCGAGATCACCCGGATCGCCTCGGGCGAGGCGACGCGGATCGTGGCCCGCCAGAACCGCGACTGGCAGAGCACCCGGGTGGCCACCGCGGGAGGCCCGGCCGCCCAGGCCTCGCAGCAGCAAGTGGCTGCAAATGCCGGGACTGCGGCCGGCGCCGGGGCGCAGCAGGCGATGGCATCCGCTACCGGCGGGCGTGTCGTACTGACCACCCCCGAGGTCACGGCCGGGAGTAGCAGCGCCGCCGTGCCGGGCAGCGCCGTGGCGGGAGAGGCATCGGGCGCAGCGGTCGCGGCACGCACCGCCATGAACGCCGCAGCCTCCAACACGGCGTCCTCGAGCGCCATGGCGGGTACGGGTGCCAGCGTGGGCGGGCCGGTCAAGGTGCACAGCAACGCCATGGCCGGGCTCGCGTCGGCTGC
>JBJKSR010000025.1:0-7074 GCA_046703965.1 Gammaproteobacteria bacterium
CTGGACCAACTGCTCTTCGAGCCATTTCAGTCGTTCCATGCTTCCCTAGTACGGCACGTCTACTCCGCCGATGCGATCCTGATCGGCGGATACGGGTTTGGCGACGCTCACATCAATTTCGCGCTCCGTAACCGGTTGAGCCACCCCCAGGATAGGCCACCGGTGATGATCCTCGATCTGGCCGGCGACAGAACTGATCCAATGGCATTTAGGTATGACCTGTGGGCCATGCAAGTCTGCTCGGCGTTCGGTGCCGATGGACATTTCTTTGCTGAGCCGGGCCGGTTGTCACCGCCGGTTCCCGGCGACCTCACCGCGAGAGGTGCCTTTGAGGTCGATGCCCAGCACCGCGTAGCGATATGGCATGGTGGCTTTGTTGGAGCTGAGCGCCGTCTGCCCGACTACAACCGGCGCTGGCTCTCCGTGGGCGCGACCTGGAACGTCACGCCCGACAGCAGCGTCTCGCTCGGCTGGGCGCACCTGTTCATGAGCGATCACATCCCGATGAACAACACCGGTCCGAGCGGCAGCACCGTGATCGGTCAGTGGTCCGACAACGCCGACCTGTTCAGCCTGCAGTACACGCTCGGCTTCTGATCGGGGCCGTCAACGCGTAACCCGGGGCCTGCTTTCGCCACGGCGGGAGCAGGCCCCGCCGCATCCGGCGCCCTCGACGCACCACTTCGGCACGTTAGACTAGGCGGGTTTGTGAAGTCGCTCTATCCGGAGGCGCCGTCATGCCGTTCGAACTCTACATGCTGGCCGCGGCGACGTTGCTCGCGGTGCTTGCTTTCATTCCCGGCTCCGTCTACAAAACCAACGCCTACGGCAAGATGCGCTGGCTGATTTCCAACCGCGACGTCTCCGACAAACCGCCGCTGACCGGCGCCGCCGCCCGGGCCGAACGCGCTCATGCCAACTTCAAGGAAAACTACCCCGCCTTCGTCGCCGCCATCCTGATCCTGGTCTACAGCGGCCACACGGGTATGCCGACCGCCGTCGCCAGCGCCGTGTTCGTGGGCGCGCGGCTGCTTTATATTCCCGCCTACATTGGCGGCATCCCCCTGCTGCGCACGACGCTCTGGACGCTCGGCTGGGGCAGTACGATCTTCATCCTGGCCGTCGGTGTCTTCGGCTGAATGAAGCCCGACTACGACGCCATCGTCATCGGCGGCGGCCACAACGGCCTGGTCTGCGCCTGCTATCTCGCGCGCGGCGGCCTGAAGACGCTGGTGCTGGAACGGCGCAATGTGATCGGCGGAGCCGCAGTCACAGAGGAGTTCCATCCGGGCTTCCGCAACTCCACGGCAAGCTACACCGTGAGCCTGCTCAACCCCAAGGTCATCCGCGAGCTGAACCTCGCCGAACACGGCCTGAAGATCGTCGAGCGGCCGCTCTCGAACTTCCTGCCGCTGCCCGACGGCGGCCACCTCAAGGTGGGCCCGGATACCGAATCCACGCAGCGGGAATTCGCCCGATTCTCCAAACTCGACGCCGAGCGCCTGCCAGCCTACGAAACCATGCTCGATGGCGCCGCGACAGCCCTGCGCGAACTGGCCCTGGCCACGCCGCCGGCCGTCGGCGGGGGCTTGCCCGCGCTGTTCCAGGCCGCCCGCCAGGGCCGCAGGCTCTGGAACCTGCCGCGCCCCGTCCAGCGCGACCTGCTCGCGCTGTTCACGCGAAGCGCCGCGGAATTCCTCGAGGACTGGTTCGAGTCCGAGCCCGTACGCGCCGTGTTCGGCTTCGACGCCGTGGTCGGCAACTACGCGAGCCCCTACGCACCCGGCTCCGCCTACGTGCTGCTGCACCACGTCTTCGGCGAGGTGAACGGCAAGCAGGGCGCCTGGGGGCACGCCATCGGCGGCATGGGCGCCATCACCCAGGCCATGGCCGCCGAGGCAAAGCGCCTGGGCGTGGAGATCCGCCTGCAGGCGCCGGTCGCCGAGGTGACGGTGAGCGCGGGCCGGGTCACCGGCGTCACCCTCGAAGACGGCAAACGGCTCACCGCAGGACGCGTCGTCTCCGGCATCCACCCCCGCCTGCTCTACGGCAAACTCATCGACGCCGCCCACCTGGACGCCGACTTCAACCGCCGCATCGCCGGCTACAAGTCCGGCTCCGGCACGCTGCGCATGAACGTGGCGCTCTCCGAACTGCCCGACTTCACGGTTCTGCCCGGCCCCGGCCCGCACCTGGGCGCGGGCATTATCATGGCCCCCTCGCTCGACTACATGGACCGCGCCTACACCGACGCCCGCACCCTCGGCTACGCCCGCGAGCCCATCGTGGAGATGCTCGTCCCCAGCACCCTGGACGACAGCCTGGCCCCGGAAGGCAAGCACGTCGCGAGCCTGTTCTGCCAGCAGTTCGCCCCCGAGCTGCCGGACGGACGACATTGGGACGACGAGCGCGAGGCCGCTGCCGAGGCCGCGATCGCGGTCGTCAACCGCCATGCCCCCAACTTCAAGGCGAGCATCCTCGGCAAGCTCGCCCTCACGCCGCTCGACCTGGAGCGCCGCTTCGGCCTGGTGGGCGGCGACATCTTCCACGGCAAGCTGAACCTGGACCAGCTCGGCGCCGCCCGGCCGGTCCTGGGCCACGGCGACTACCGCGGCCCGCTGAAGGGCCTGTATATGTGCGGCTCCGGCACCCACCCCGGCGGCGGGGTCACCGGCCTGCCCGGGCACAACGCGGCCCGCGAAATCCTCCGCGACCGCAAGCCCTGGCGCCTATAAAAGCCGATAACCAGCTGTTATTTCTACTATTCTTCTACTGAGCCGTCATTCCGGACGCGCAGCGATCCGGAATCCAGTCAAAACAACCTCATCTCCGCCGGGGCGGAGATGACCGATCTCAATAAACAGCAAGAGGCCCCGGAAGGGGCCGACAGAAGCCGAATCAGCCGTGCTTCACAGCGTTAGCCGCCATCCAGGTCCGGTAGAACGTAATCCCGAGGCCCGCCAGGAACAGCAGCACGCCGGCCAGCACGTAGACGATGTTGCCGAATATCGAATCGGTCCCCTCGGTGTGGAACAGCGAAATCGGGAAGCCGATCCCCAGCACCATCACCAGCAGCCCGAGAAACCAGAGCCCCAAGTCCTGCCAACTCTTTTCCATCGTCAAGTCCGCCCCGTGGAACGCGCATAGTCTAGCAAATCGGCCCGCCGGCCAACCGAGCGATCTACCCAAACCGGGACGGTGCACGCCATAGCCCAGGCGTGTGCACTAGAGCCGGGGGAGTCCACCTCTGTCTCCTATTGTCAATTTCATTTACTGGCGCCATGGCAGCACGACTCAGGCCCAAGAATCTAAAGAGAAGTTCAATAACAATGTTTGCGCAATAATCAATGCCGGGCTATAGTGCTTCAGGGGATAGGCCGAAGGAAAGGGCCTTCACCCTGGGTCAAGGCCCTTTCCTTCGGACGTTATCGCATTAGCTTGCCTGCAATCTCCCCTGAGTAGGTATACCGGATCTACCTGAAGGGACCGCCGCCCGTTAACCGCTTCTGAAAGGCCTGCAAGAGCACGAAAAAGCAGGCGCCTGCACGCGACAAGTGGAGACAGAAGCGGGGGTGACTCAAAAAGGAGTAAACGATGAGACGCTTTAGTAGCACGTTGTTTCTATCGATTGTCGCAGTGTCCTCCCTGATACCTTTGGCTTTGGCCAAGGGAATCATCCCGGAGCCTAACGCCAACGCAACCGCTTATGCCACCAAGTCGGACCCGGAGACCCTGGTCCTGAATGCCAGCGACGTTGGCCGCGGCATTATCGAGTCTACGATGGATATCCCGGTACGGCCCGGTCCTTTTACCTTCGTGTATCCAGAGTGGATCCCCGGGTATCACGGCCCGACGGGGCCTCTGGCCGCGATTTCGCAATTGCGGGTGAGTGCAAACGGCCACGCGCTCTCGTGGCACCGCGATCACGTGGACATGTATGCGTTTCATGTCGACGTCCCCAAAGATGTCACCCACCTTCATGTTCAATTTACAGTCCTCATCAACTCGCCGGGAACCCTGGCGACGCCCAATGTAGCGGTGATCGAATGGAACCGGGCGCTCTTTTACCAGAACGACGTAAACTCCCATGATGATTACTTGAAGGCAAGCATTATCCTGCCAAAAGATTGGGGTTACGGCACGGCGATGCCTGACCCGGTCCAGCACGGCGATCGCATCGACTTCGGCGAAGTGCCGCTGGACATGTTGGTCGATTCCCCCTTGGACGCCGGCCGTTACTACAAAAAGATCCAGCTCTGGCGAAAGGGTAGCGCTTACCAGCAGCTCGACATTTTCGCCGACAGGCCGCAGGACCTGGACATTCCCCAGGCCGTAATTAACGACTACAAGAACATGACACCGGAGGCCCTCGCGCTCTATGGCGCCCGTCACTGGTATACCTATCACTCCCTGCTGGTGCTTTCGAACAAAATCGGCTTTGAGGGCATCGAGCACCATCAGTCAAGCGATGATCGCGCGCCGGACGACTTCATGACGAATCCCAAGTGGCAGCTCACTGCCGGGGATCTGCTGACCCACGAGTTTTCCCACTCCTGGAACGGGAAATACAGACGCCCATGGGACCTCACGACGCAGAACTTCCAGATTCCCCAAAGGACGGACCTTCTGTGGGTCTACGAGGGAATGAACCAGTACCTCGGTGATCTGCTTTCGTTCCGATGCGGCATCCGGAAGCCCGGCGAATATCCGCAGTATGTGGCAACGCTCTACAGTCGCATGCTCACCGAGCCGGGCCGCAAGACCGAGCCACTCATCGATACCACTACCGCTGCTCCTTACCTTTATCAGGCCAGAGGGGAATATCCCGAGATCCGGCGCACTGCAGGCGATTTTTATACCGAAGGCGAGCTCATGTGGCTAGACGTCGACACCATAATCCGGGAAAAAACGCACGGCCGCAAATCGCTGGACACCTTCCTTCATCTGTATGCCGGGCAGCACGATACCGGGCCGATCGTCAAAACCTACACCCGTGCGGATATCGAGAAACTCCTGAACGAGGTGGTGCCTTACAACTGGCACGAGTTCTTCCAGAAGCATGTCTATGAAATCGCCGATAAGCCACCGACGTCCGAATTCAAGCGCGCGGGCTGGAAGTTCGTCTACAACTCGAAGCCCAACAAGTTCGTCGTTGCAAGCGAAAAACTGCACCACAACGACAATCAGTGGGTGACTTACGGCCTGATCATCGGCAAGGGCGGAAAGATCGACCGGGTGCGTGAAGGCTCGCCCGCCTGGAACGCAGGCATGGCACCCGGCGGGACCGTCAAGGCGATAAACCGGCAAAGCTATAGCCCCAAGGAACTCGCCTATCAAATGAAGCAGGCCGAGAAATCGAAAGCGCCGACCGTATTTCTGGTTAAGCGTGACCACGAATATCGCAGCTTCGATGTCGATTACCATGGCGGGCCGAAATATCCGCACTTGGTACGCAATCCGGGCACACCCAATATGTTGGCAAAAATCATGGCGCCACACGCGAAGTAAGAAGGCAACACCCCGGGGGACTGGTTCTCCCCCGGGTGTCCGCGTGGGTAAATCTGGAAAGTTTTCCGGTTTTCCGCGGCAGTTGGGCAGAAACAGTTGCCAGTGGTTCTGAATACGGACTCACGCTGAACGGCCGGTATCGCTGGCTTCAAACGAAGTTCGTCGCTGGCCGTCACTAGCCCACGCTTAGCTGATCCGAATTCGGACATTTGCTATGACAGACCAAGGGAAAGGAGCAGGAGCAGATGAGCAATAACCGAAGCGTAAGCTTCCCCATTTGGAGGACAGCTCATAAGTAGAGCTTTCTGGCACCATACGAGCCAGGAGGTTCACGATGAGAAAGTCACGATTCACGGAGACGCAGATTGTCTCGATTCTGAAAGAGGCCGATGCGGGCCTGGCGGTGAAGGAGATTTGCCGCAAGCACGGCATCTCCGATGCGACCTACTACAAGTGGAAGTCGCGCTACGGCGGGATGGAGGCCTCGGACCTGAAGCGGGTCAAGGAGCTGGAGTCGGAGAACGCGCGCCTGAAGCGCACGCGCACTAACGGGGTCAGGTCTTGCCTTTTGCCTTTGCCAGGATCCGACTGATCCGTGAGTAATGCAGTCCGAAGTACTCCCCTATCTCCTTGAGCGTGTAGCCGCCGCTTGCGTAGGCGCTGATGATGGCTTCATCGCGACTTCCCGCCTTGCGCTCATAGTAGGCCAGTGTCTTTGCCTGCGGGCGGCGCTGTGTCATCGGTATCTCCGATAATACCTTCTCACTATCGATCAGCGATTGCATCCGCTCCACAAAGCGCTCGTCGCCCAGGTACACCTGGTTGCGCAGGTCCCGCCATGGCGAGGGCTGGTTCTTGCCCTCCGCGACAAAGCGCCGGTAGGCCGCCATGGCCTGGCCCTTCCTTCGCCCGAAGGCGGCGAGCAGCCATTCGGTCTGCACCCACTCGGGACCCTTCGCCTGACCGGCTGTGGCCCGGTAGCTGCTCCAGGGCCATTCCCGGGCCGAGCGCACCATCCCGGCCCGCACCGGGTTGAGCACGATGTAGCGGGCGAGTTCCAGCAGGTAATCATCCTTGTCCACCAGGATAGCCTTGTAGCGGCCCTGAAAGACGTGGCCTGTCCGGCGATGGCGGCGGTTGAAGTGCTGGGTGTAGACGCCGTTGAGCTGGCGCATGCCCCTGGAGAGGTTCCCATCGGGGGTTTCCACCAACAGATGGTAGTGGTTACTCATCAGGCAGTAAGCGTGGCAGACCCAGTTGTACTGGTCGCAGACTTCACCCAGAACGGAGAGGAAGTCCGCCCGGTCGGCATCGTCCTCGTAGATATCTTCACGCCGATCGCCCCGGGAGGTGATGTGATACAGCGCCCCTGCAAACTCCAGCCTCAGTGGCCTCGCCACGCCCCGCTCCCCGATCCAACGCTAGCAGCAGTCTACCCACCCCATGGGCAAAAGGCAAGACCTGACCCCATTTCCCCATGTTCAGCCGCTCCACCTTCGCCTGCATTCGTTTGACGAAACGCTCATCGCCCAAATAAATCTGCTGGGAGACATTCGACCACAGGTC
>JBJKSR010000026.1:0-4060 GCA_046703965.1 Gammaproteobacteria bacterium
GCCTTCGAAGGGCTTGCGTTCCCGCGGGATGCCGATGCGCATGGGGGGTCTCCTTTACTCTATGGTGGGCTTACCCTATCATTCTTGCAACAATTGGAAAAATCGACGGCCCACTCCAGGAGGCACCCCCGCCGGCCGAGCCGGAGCGCGCTATCGCGACGCCGGGGCTGCCGGTATTCGGGCTAACCCTTAACCAAAGACCGCGCAGAGGCGTATAAGTGCGCCCGCGGAGCCTCCGCCGGCCGCTTCCCTTGAACGGCCGGCCTCCCGGCCGGATATTAGCCATCCATCCTCGCGTGACGGAGCTGGACGAATGACAACGACCAAACACTGTCGGCTGCTGATCCTCGGGTCGGGGCCGGCCGGATATACCGCCGCGGTCTATGCCGCGCGCGCCAACCTGCAGCCGGTGCTGATCACCGGGATTGCACAGGGCGGCCAGCTCATGACCACCACCGACGTGGACAACTGGCCGGGCGACATCGAGGGCCTGCAGGGCCCGGACCTGATGCAGCGAATGATGCAGCACGCCGAACGGTTAGGCACGGAGATGCTGTTCGACCACATTGCCAGCGCCCACCTGAAGGAAAAGCCCATGCGCCTGGTGGGCGATGCGGGCACCTACACTTGCGACGCGCTGATCATCGCCACCGGTGCCGACGCGCGCTACCTCGGCCTCGACTCCGAGGAAGCGTACAAGGGCAAGGGCGTATCGGCGTGCGCCACCTGTGACGGCTTCTTTTTCCGCGAGCAGGAAGTGGCCGTGGTCGGCGGCGGCAATACGGCGGTGGAAGAAGCGCTCTACCTGGCCAATATCACCTCGCGGGTTACCCTGATCCACCGCCGCGACGCGCTGCGGGCGGAGAAGATCATGCAGGACCGGCTGTTCGAGCGCGAGCGCGAAGGCAAGGTGCGCATTCTATGGAACCGCACCGTGGAAGAAGTGCTGGGCGACGACAGCGGCGTCACCGGGTTGCGCCTGAAAGGCTCCAATGGCGAAACGGCCGACGAGACCATCGACGTCACCGGCGTGTTCATTGCAATCGGCCATACGCCGAACACCTCGATCTTCGAAGACCAGCTCGAGATGCAAAACGGCTACATCGTGGTACGCAGCGGCCGTCACGGCAACGCCACCGCCACCAGCCTGCCGGGCGTCTTCGCCGCCGGCGACGTCATGGATCACGTCTACCGCCAGGCCGTCACCTCCGCCGGCAGTGGCTGCATGGCGGCGCTGGACGCCGAAAGATACCTGGAATCGCTCGGCCGGGGCAGCTGAGCCCGGCGTACCTTGCCCCGGATACGCCATCCCGACTCGATCGGCGCCATTTCCGAGGCCGCCTGGGACGCCCTGAACACCGGCGGCCAGCCGTTCCTGCGCCACGCCTATCTCGCCGGGCTGGAAATCAGCGGTTCGGTCGGTCCCGGAACGGGATGGCAGCGCCGCCCCGTGATCCTCGAGGACGACGCCGGCAGCCTGCTCGCAGCCGTCCCGCTATACGAGAAGCATAATTCCAACGGAGAATTCGTATTCGACTGGGACTGGGCCGAAGCCTACGCGGCCACGGGCCGGGACTACTACCCCAAGTGGGTGGCCGCCGTACCGTATACGCCGGTCTCCGGGCCACGGCTGCTGCTCGCGCCGGGCGCGGGCGAGGCGGTCCGCGAAGAGCTGGTGTCACACCTCTTCGAACAGGCCCGGGAACATGCGGTGTCATCCCTGCACTGGCTGTTCCTCACGCCCGGGGAATTGCCGTTCCTGGAAACCCGGGACTGCCTCGTGCGCACCGGCTGCCATTTCGAATGGCGGAACCCCGGCGCCGGTGACTTCGACGAATGGCTGGCGACGCTGAGTTCGTCGCGCCGCAAGTCGATCCGGCGCGAGCGGCGGCGCGTGCGTGAGGCGGGCATCCGCTGCGAATGGCTCACCGGGACCGAACTCGATGCCGAGACGCTCGCCGTAGTGTATGACCTCTACGTCACCAACTATCACGTCCACGGCATGCGTCCCTACCTCACGCCCCGATTCTTCCCGGCGCTGGCCGAGGCAATGCCGGAAGCGCTTGCCGTGTGCCTGGCACACCGCGGCAAAGAGGTCGTGGCCGGCGCCATCTTCCTGGAAAGCGACGACGCCCTGTACGGCCGCTACTGGGGCGCCTTCGAATGGATCGACTGCCTGCACTTCGAAGTGTGCTATTACCAGGGGATCGAACGCGCCCTGGCCCGCGGGTATGCCCGATTCCACCCCGGGGTGCAGGGCGAGCACAAGCTCCTCCGCGGTTTCGAGCCCACGCTGCATTACTCGGCGCACTGGCTTCGCGACGAGGATTTTCGCCGTGCGGTGGGCCACTTCCTGAAGCGCGAGCGCTCGGCGGTGGATGCTTACGCCGATGCGGCAGAGCGCTACCTGCCCTACCGCAAGACCCCGCGCTGAGCATGCTCCGGCCGGCCTTCCTTGCCCCCGGTTCGCCCGCCGTCTTTCCGCCTGACAGACGGGCCCTGGACGAACCCGACGGCTTGATCGCCGTCGGCGGAGACCTCTCGCCGGAGCGCCTGCTGGCCGCCTATCGGCGCGGCATTTTCCCGTGGTTCGAAGAAGGACAGCCGATCCTGTGGTGGACGCCGGACCCGCGCCTGGTGCTGCTTCCCGGACGCTTCCATGTCGGGCGCACGCTGCGCAAGCGGCTGCGGCGCGGGGATTGTTCCGTCCGTACCGACACCGCCTTCGAGAGCGTCATCCGGGCCTGTGCGGGGCGCCGGCCGGGGCAATCGGGCACCTGGATCACACCCGCCATGATCGACGCCTACACGTCGCTGCATCGGACAGGCACGGCGCATTCGGTGGAGGTGTGGCGCGCCGGCAGGCTGGTCGGCGGGCTATACGGCGTCGCCCTCGGCGCCGTCTTCTTCGGGGAATCGATGTTCAGCCTCGAGACGGACGCCTCCAAGCTGGCGCTGCATGCCTTGTGCACCGGGATTCACGCGGCTGAACCGGCGCTCGTCGATTGCCAGGTGGCATCGCCGCACCTCATCGCGCTGGGCGCCGAACTCATCCCGCGCCGCGACTTCGTGGCACGCGTCGAACGCGGACTCGGGGCAGCGTCGCCCTGGGACGATCAAAATCGGTAGCCGACCCCGGCGTAAGCGCCCTTGAACACCAGGTCGCCGTTGACGGTGAAGCGACTGTCGTCAAAATGCAGGCGCAGGCGTCGCCAGCCCGCCACCAGCAACACGCCCGAAGCAAATCTGTACTTGACCGCCGCGCGGAAGTCGAAGAAATAGTTGCGCGCATACTTCACGTAACCGCCGTGGAGCAGGAGGTCGAGGTCCCGCGTCGCATGCACCACGAGTCCCAGGTCGCCCATCGGGACCCAGGCCACGTCCCCGGCCGAGGTGTGCGTCTGGTAGAACTGCTGCCGGGGCGAGACCAACTCTGCCTTCCCCGAGACCGGAAGATTCAGGTTGAGCCATCGCGCCTCGACGCCGGCGCGCAGGTTGAGCAGCCGGTTGTCGATGGGGTTCCAGAAAGCAAGCACGTGCCCGGTCTCGAACGCGACCTGGCTGTAGATCCCTCCGTTGGCGACATACGTCACGCCGCCCCAGGTAATATCGGCTCGCAGGATCGTGTTGCCGCTGCTGACGACATGCGTATACGCGAAATCCAGGTCCGGCACCCAGGCATTGCCGCTGCGCCATACGAGCCACGAATACGGGTCGATCCGGCGCCCGAGCGCGAGGTCGTCGCGCAGGTCGATCGATGCCCCCCGATACCGGAACTGGGTGTCATAGGCATACCCGGAAACCCCGGCGTTCCAGGCGGCGGTGCCGAGTTCGAAATTCGGCCCGGCCCGCGCGGTGCGCACGACCGCGAGCCCCAGGACGAGCACGAATGCCGGGCCCAGGTATCTCTTCAATGTCTCGACCATAACGGTTCCAATTGCCGGCGGCCAGAGGCGCCGTTAACGGGTTCCCACGAATATACCCGTCATCAGCATCAAACCCACTACAACCCCGAAAAACAAGACCAGAAAGTCCCGTTGATTATCGTTGTTTACATTGC
>JBJKSR010000027.1:0-2607 GCA_046703965.1 Gammaproteobacteria bacterium
TGATTATTTGGGGCGGCGGGTGTAATTCGGGGCCCCCGGGGGGGGCTTGGTTTTTTGGCGCGGGCGGCGGCCCCCCGCGCCCGCCGCGGCCTCCGAGGCGCTCGCTTCGAAGTGCACGCCGAGTTCGGTGAGAATGTCCTGCGCATCCGCCAGAACATCCATCAGGTGCGAAATCGGGGCGCCCTGATAGCCCCCGACATAGGCGACGCCGGACTGCAGGAGCGCTTTGGTGACCGCAAGGATCCCCTCCCCGCGGAACTCCTCGCCGGCGCCAAGGCGCAGGGATTTCACCTCCTTCGCAAACGATCGCTCAGCCATGTCTGCGGCCTCTTTGCGGCCGGGTCACGCCGGTACCAGCGCCAGCACTCGCAGCGGGCTGCCCGAGCCCTTGACGATCTTCAACGGCGGCGCGATCACCACCGCGCCGACCGGCGGCAGCTTATCGAGATTGGTCAGGCTTGCAAGGCCGAACCGGTTCGATCCGTGCATGATCGTATGGCAGGGAAACATCGGCTCGAACCCGGGGGCCTGACCCGCGTCCGTTCCGACCGTTTCCACGCCCACGCCGAGGATATCCCGCTCCCGCGCCAGAAACGGGACGCACTGCGGATGAAAGCCCGGGGTATGGGCGCCGTCGGCGCCGATATTGAGGAACGCCTTGGGGCTTAAGCGCTTCGACCAGTCGGTGCGGATCAGCACCCACGCATGGGGCGGAATCCGCCCGTGCTTGCGCTCCCAGTCTTCCACGGCCGACTGCGTGAGCAAAAAGTCGGAGTCTTTTGAGACCTGTTCCGAGACGTCGATGACACAGGCGGGCCCGACGAACCGATCGACCGGGATGCTGTCCGTTGTGTTGTTGGGGTAATCCTTTCCCGTCACCCAGTGCACCGGGGCGTCGAAGTGCGTGCCGGTGTGCTCGCCGCAGGCGAAGTTGTTCCAATACCACGCTGGGCCGCGCGCGTCATAGTGCGAGATTTCCTCCAGCGAGAACGGCTTCGAGGGCGCGAACTGCGGGGGCAGCTGGATCGTGGCAGTGCTCGGATCGAGCGGCACGGTCAGATCGACGACGCGAATCTTGCCCGCGACGATGCCGCTGGCGAGTTGCGCGAGAATCTGGGCCTCGGACGTCGTGACCTCTATGTGCATGGCGCGCCCCCGGATAGCCTGCGTGTTACTTGACACCTCAAGTATCTCGGACTATAACACAGCCGCAATGCCAGCGATACCGGGAACGTGCGGAGCTGCGCCGCGATGAAGCGGATCGTTTGCCTGGGCGGCGGACCGGCGGGTCTCTACGCCGCCATTTTGCTGCGCAAGGCGTTTCCCCGGGCCAGCGTCGAGGTCTACGAGCGCAACCGGCCGGACGACACCTTTGGCTGGGGCGTGGTGTTCTCCGACCAGACGATGGAGAACTTCCACGCGGCCGATGCGCCCTCGCACGCCGCAATCCTCTCCAGCCTGCACCACTGGGACGACATCGACATCCACTTCGCCGGACGGCGGTTCGTGAGCGGCGGCCACGGCTTTTGCGGAATCAGCCGCAAGCAGCTTCTGGCGCTGCTGCAGGCGCGTGCGGCACAGCTCGGCGTGCGCCTTCAGTTTCAGTGCGCGGTCGATTCGGAAGCGAACTTCGAGGATGCGGATCTGATCGTCGCAGCCGACGGGGTCAACAGTCAGACCCGCGAGCGCCATGCCGCGACGTTCGAGCCCGACATCGAACAGCGTAAATGCCGCTACATCTGGCTCGGAACGACTCAGACGTTCAGCGCATTCACCTTCGCGTTCGAGCGGACCGAGCAGGGCTGGTTTCAGATGCACGCCTACCAGTTCAGCCGCGATCTGTCGACCGTGATCGTGGAAACGCGCGAAGAGACCTGGAAAGCGCACGGACTGGACGCGCTCACTGCCGCGCAGTCCGTGGCGTTCTGCGAGCAGTTGTTCGCGGCCTACCTCGACGGTCATCGGCTGCAGAGCAATGCGAACCACCTGCGGGGCTCGGCCTGGCTGAACTTCCTTCGGGTGCAGTGCAGGCGTTGGCACCACGGCAGGATCGTCCTGATCGGCGATGCGGCGCACACCGCCCACTTTTCGGTCGGCTCGGGCACGAAGCTGGCCATGGAGGACGCCATCGCCCTGAGCCGCCATGCGGCCGCTGGCGCCGATCTCGGCCGGGCGCTGGAGGCCTATTTCGCGGAACGGAGCCTGGAGGTCCTGAAGCTGCAGAGCGCCGCGCGCAACCGCACGGAATGGTTCGAGAATGTCGCGCGCTACGCGCGTCTGCCCCCGGAGCAGTTTGCCTACAGCCTGCTCACCGGCAGCCAGCGCATCGGACACGAGAATCTCAAACTGCGCGATCCGCAATTCGTCAAGAACTACGAGCGCTGGCTGGCGCGGCGCAACGGGGTGAGCGCCGAGCGGCCGCCGATGTTCCTGCCGCTGAAGCTGCGGGGCCTCACCCTGATGAACCGCGTGGTGGTCTCCCCGATGGCGCAGTACTGCGCCACGGACGGCGTTCCCGACGAGTGGCATCTGGTGCACCTGGGACACCGCGCGTTGGGCGGCGCGGGCCTCGTCTACACCGAAATGACCTGTGTGTCGCCCGAGGGG
>JBJKSR010000028.1:0-3772 GCA_046703965.1 Gammaproteobacteria bacterium
TGCTGGACAGGAACTGGTTGGGCCAGACCGGCAGGTCCGGCAGGGGCAGACGGTACCAGGTGCGCCCGGTGTCGTGCCAGGACTCGATGCGCGCACCGTCGCGGCCGAAAAAGCCCGGCGGCAGCGCGTCGACGCCCCGGTACAGCAGGTCCGGGTCGTCGAGCACCTTGTCGTTGTAATAGTCCTCGGCCTTGAGCCCGAGCACGGCGGCCTTGATCCGCAGGTTGATGACCTTGGAAACCAGCGTGACCCGCCCGGGGTGCTTGTCGGCGAGCGCGAGCGTGGTGTGCAGGATGTTGTTGTCGGGGGTCTGTTCGGTGATGAAGTCGGCGGCCTTGGGCTGGAGCGGCTCGGTCTGCAGGAACAGCCGGCCGCCGGCCCGGTTGCCGCCGTTGCCGTCCTTGACCGAGGACAGCGGGATGCCGGCTTCGATCTCGGGACGTCCGTGGTCGGCCATCAGTTCGTCGAGGAAGCGGCTCGCCTGGCGCGCGTTGCGCGCGGCCTCGGACAGGCCCTTCTTGTTGGCGTCGAGTTCCTCGATGACCGTCATCGGCAGGAACAGGTTGTGCTCGGCGAAGCGAAACAGCGCGGCCGGATCGTGCATCAGCACGTTGGTGTCGAGTACCAGGAGGCGGGGCTCGCTGCCCTTCCCCTTGCCCGTCACTTCAGGGGGACCTCTGATTCATTCGTGCGCGGATCGCGTTTGTGCCCGATCCCTTTCGGGCCGGGCCTTTGCGCACGCCGGGACGGCGCCGTTCGTCGTTCATTTGCAGCACGCAAACCTCTCTCCTCATTCCTTGCCGGCCGCGCGCAAAGGCGCCGGCGCGACCGTGTATGAATGGATCAGAGGTTCCGGGCTGCTTCCAGCACTTCGGCCGCGTGCCCCTGCGGCTTGACCTTGCGCCATTCCTGTCTTAACACCCCCTGGTCGTCGATGAGAAACGTGCTGCGTTCGATGCCCCGCACCTTCTTGCCGTACATGTTCTTGTCGCGGATGACGTCGAACAGGCCGCACAGCTTTTCGTCCGGATCCGAGATCAACGCGAACGGGAAGCCCTGCTTGTCGCGGAAGCCCTCGTGCGAGTGCAACGAATCGCGCGAGACGCCGTAGATGCGGGTCTTCGCGCGCTTGAATTTGTCGTGCAGGTCGCGAAATTCCTGGCCTTCGAGCGTGCATCCGGGAGTGTTGTCGCGTGGATAGAAATACAGCACGGTCGCGTGTCCGCCGAGGTCGGCGCTGTTCAGCTTGCCGCCGGTCGTCTCGACCGTGAAGCGGGGCACCTTCTTGCCAACTGCTGCCTGGGCCATGTGCCGTGTCTCCGGTGTTTATCCCTTGATGGGTTCGAGAATGGCGTCGAGATTCATGGTATCGCAAAAGTCCATGAACTCTTCGCGAATGGTGGCGATGTGCATGTCGTGGGGCAGGCCGATGTTCATCTGCACCGTGAACAGCATCGCGCCCGTGTGCGAGGCCGCGTAGCTGCGCGCCGAAAGCTCCATGATGCGGATGTCGCGGCTCATGAAGAACTCGATCAGGGACGAGAGGATCCCGGGTTTGTCGGCGCTGGAAAGATCCACCGCGTAGGGCAGGCGGTCGCTCGCCTGCGGTGCGGGCTGCACGCGCTGGGTCAGGATCTTGACCCGCAGCCTTTCGGCCACTTTGGGCACGGCCTGTTCCAGGCGCACGATGGCGTCCCAACTGCCGTCCGCCAGGAGCACGATGGCCGTGCCGTCGCCCACCGGCGTTTCCCGCGCCTCGACGATGTTGCAGCTCGTGCTCGCCGCGTGTTCGGCCAGCCGGCGCAGGACCTGGGCGCCGTCCTCGGCGATTACGACGAGGGACAGCTTCTGGTTGGGAGGGGTGCTCTGCATGGCTTTCTTGTTGGCGGTGGGAGTGGCTTGCGGCTTCATGATACACGCTGGGCAATCGGCCCCGCGTGACGGCGTGGCACCTCAGCCGAAGCCGAGGATTCGCAATGCCGCCTTGCGGGCCGTGAGGTTGAAGGCAATGTATTCGTATTGAACGCCGTGGTGGGCGACGAACTCGTGCCAGGCGCCGAATTCGTGTTCGCGGTAGCCCGGGTAGCCGAGGTATTCGTCGAAGGCCACGACGGTGCCCGGCGCAAGCAGGGGCCGCACCTGCGCGAGTACGGTGGCCGTCGAGCGGTAGATGTCGCAGTCGATGTGCAGCAGTGCGATGCGCCCGGGCGCCTCGGACACGAAAGCCGGCAGGGTCTCCTCGAACCAGCCGGGGTGGAGGGTCACGTTGGCGGGCACGTTCGGCAGGCGATTGCGGGCGCTGTAGCTGCCGGCGCCTTCGCCTTCCTTCCAGGCCTCGGGCAGGCCCTGGAAACTGTCGAAACCGTGAACGGGACCGGGCCTGCGCTCGGCGATGAAGCGTAGCGACAGCCCCTGGTAGACGCCGAATTCGCAGGCCAGACCGTCGTCCGGGGCGTCTTCGATCGCCTGCGCCAGAACGGCCGGGGTCAGCCCGTGCCAGCGCGCGTCCGGGCCGTTGCCGATCGCGTAGCGGAAACTCTCCCAGCGCTCCCGGTTGCGGTTGGCAGCCAGGGCCAGGTCGGCCGTTGCGCTCGCCGCGTCCGGCGGGTCTCCGTAAAGCGTGCGCAACGCGACATGCAGGTAATTGAGGTCCGGATTTGCGGGATGGCGGTCGAGGCCCCGGCGCACCGCCTCCAGCGCGGCCTCCGGCCCGCGCAGGTCGAACGCGCTGAGAACCAGCAGCTCGTATCCGCCGGGTCCGAGCGCGGTCTCGGGGAAGGCGTTCAGGCAGTCGAAGGTGTCTTGCGTCCGCCCCAGGCCGGCCAGCGCACGCGCCAGGCGCGTCGCATACTCGGAGTTCTCCGGATCGAGCCGGTACGCGGCACGGAAATGCTCGACCGCAGCCTCGTGTTCGCCTTCGAGCCAGTCGACCATCCCTTGCTTGAGCGCCAGGGCGTCGGGTGCGGCCCCGGCTGTCTCCCATTCCTCCAGCCAGTGACGCGCCTGCTCGGGGTCGCGGTTGTGAATATGCAGGGTGGCAAGCTCCGAGGCAAAGAACGGTTGCCGCGTGGCCTCGTAGCCGGCGGCCAGCAGCTCGGCCGCCCGCGGGCGCTGTCCCTGCGCGAGCGCGACGCGGCTGCGCAGTACCCAGGCTTCGGCGAGGTCCGGCGTGGCAGCCAGCAGGGCCTCGCACTCGCGATCGACGCCCGCCAGATCGCCGGCGATCCAGCACTGGCGGGCGGCGTCGATCGAGGGCTGATCCACCGTTACGCCTGCTACACGGTGAGGGGGCGGTACTTGATGCGATGCGGCTGGTCGGCGGCTTCGCCCAGGCGCCGGCGCCGGTCTGCCTCGTAGTCCGCGTAGTTGCCCTCGAACCACTCGACGTGGCTGTCGTCCTCGAAGGCGAGGATGTGGGTGGCGACGCGGTCGAGGAACCAGCGGTCGTGGGAGGTCACCATCACGCAGCCGGGGAAGGCGAGCAGCGCCTCCTCCAGTGCGCGCAAGGTCTCGACGTCGAGGTCGTTGGTAGGCTCGTCGAGCAGCAGCACGTTGCCCCCGCTCTTGAGCAGGCGCGCGAGATGCACGCGGTTGCGCTCGCCGCCCGAAAGCTCTCCGACCCGCTTCTGCTGGTCCTGCCCCTTGAAGTTGAAGCGCCCGACGTAGGCCCGCGAGGGCGTCTCGTAGTTGCCGACCTTGAGGATATCCTGGCCGTCGGAGATGACCTGCCACACTGTTTTGTCGGCAGGCAGAGAGTCGCGCAGCTGGTCGA
>JBJKSR010000029.1:0-2843 GCA_046703965.1 Gammaproteobacteria bacterium
GCCTTTGGGCTTGCCGGTCGAGCCCGATGTATACAACAGGAACAGCGGGTGCTCGGACGGCACCCATTCGGGCGCACAGACCGAGGAGTGGCCCGCGACGGCTTCGTCCCACCACAGGTCGCGCCCCGGCTGCATGTCCACCTTCCGGCCGGTGCGTTTCAACACGATCACGCGCTTGATGCTCGGGCAGCCCCGCGCGAGCGCCTTGTCCGCCGCGGCCTTCAGTTCCACGGCTTGTCCGCCACGCCAGCCGCCGTCGGCGGTGATCAGCAGCTTCGCGCCGGTGTCTTCGATGCGGTCCTTCAGCGCGGGCGCCGAGAAGCCGCCGAACACCACCGAATGGATCGCCCCGATGCGGTTGCAGGCGTGCATCGCCACGACAACCTCGGGCACGAGCGGCATGTAGATTGCGACCCGATCGCCGCTGCGCACGCCTTGTGCCTTCAATGCATTGGCGAACTGACAGACCTCGGCGTGCAGGTCCTGGTAGCTGATGCGGCGGGAGTCTCCGGCCTCGCCCTCGAACAGGATCGCCGCTTTGCTGCCGCGTTCGCTCAGGTGCACGTCCAGACAGTTGTACGAAACGTTGAGCCGTCCGTCGGTGAACCAGCGGAAGTTGGGCGCATCGCTCTCGTCAAGCGTCACTGTGAAGGGCTCGTGCCAGACGATCTCTCGCCGCGCCAGGTGTGCCCAGAAGCCGGTGGGGTCGCTCTCGGCGTGTCGGCGCAAGCTCTCGAGGTCCGCGGCCTTAAGACGCGCCCGTGCGGAAAAGTGTGCGGGCGGCTGAAACGTTCGTTCTTCCTGCAGGACCGCCTCGATGTTCTTGCTGGCCATGACTGTCCCCGTTTCGGTCGATGAGAGCGAGCATAGCCGATGCGCCCGGGAAATCCTTCAGGACCAGCCTAGCGCGGCGGGCCTGCAAGCGCGCGCCCGGCGACCTCCGCGGCGGACTCGGCCGCCCACGCCGCCAGCCGCTCGCCCTGGCGCCGCAGCATCGGCCCGAACCCAAGCCGGTCGTACAGCGCTCCGAGCGCCGCGAGATCCGGGACGCGCGGGCGCAGGTCCTGGGGCACAATCTCAAGCGGCATGTCGCAGACGATGCGCGTCAGGCGACGCGCCAAGTACACCCCGTCCCGATGCTCCCGCAGCCGCTCGCGCAGCGCCGGACCGCCGCGCAGACCCAGTGCCGTCACGCGGCCAAGCCCAGCGTACAGCTCGTCGATGGAGGCGAAGGCACGCATCAGCGCCGAGGCGGTTTTCGGCCCGACGCCCGGCACGCCCGGAATGTTGTCCGACGCATCCCCGGTGAGCGCCAGATAGTCCGCGAAGCGCTCCGGCGGTACCCCGAACCGGCGCTCGACGTCGTGATAGCTCTGCTGCCCCCGCGCCCCGAAATCCCAGTACAGATCACCCTCGCGCACCAGCTGGGCGAGGTCCTTGTCGCGGGTGATGAACGCCGAGCGGATGCCCTGCCGGCGCATCAGGCAGGCCAGGGTCCCGATGAGGTCATCGGCCTCATAATGCGGATCGACAAACGTGGCCAGGCCCAGCCGCGCACACAGTTCTTGACAATAATCAAACTGAGTCGCCAGGTCCGGCGGCGCGGGCTCGCGGTTGGCCTTGTAGGCGGGGTAGATGCCGTTGCGATAGGAAGTGGCCAGACGCCGGTCAAAGGCCACCGCGACGAAGGGCGGCCGGGTACGCTCCAGCAAATCGCCGAGAAAGCGCGCAAAGCAGAATACGGCGTGCACCGGCCGCTGCTCGGCGTCGAGCATGTCGGGCAATTGCGAGTGATAGGCGCGAAAGACGTAGACGGAAGCGTCGATCAGATAGAGCAATGTCCGCGATTCCACCGTCGGCGCGCGCAGGGTGCGGCGGGCCCCGCGCTCAGCTCAGCCACCGCTGGATACGGTCGTGCAGCGGGCTCGACCGCGGGAAATGCGCCAGCAGATACTGCATCTGGTCGGCCAGCACACGCCGTCCCTTCAGGAAAACATACTCGGCATAGGTGGGCGTGAAGGGCACGGCGATCAGCTGCATCTTCGCCTGCTCCGGCGTGCGCGAGGCTTTCTGGTTGTTGCAGCGCCGGCAGGCCGTCACCACGTTGGTCCAGGTATCGAGCCCGCCCTGGCTGAACGGCCGGATGTGGTCGCGGGACAGCTCGCGGGTCGGGAAGCGCAGCCCGCAGTACATGCAGATGTGCGCATCCCGGCGAAACAGCGTCTGATTGTTCAGCGGCGGCACGTAGTCGTGGCGCGTGCTGCCGGGATTTCCGGTGTGTCCCACGGTGGCGACGATGGAATTGATCTCGAGCGCGGTACGCCGTCCAGTCCGCGCATTGATCCCGCCGAACAGCGTGTACAGGCGGCTGCCGCAGGTGTATGCCACCTGTTCCTGGGTATACAGCCGCGCCGCTTCCTTGTAATCGACCCACTCCAGCGGCATCCCCGACACGTCCGCGCGCAGCACGAGTTGGGAGAGCCCGCGCACCGTGCCGGCCGGGATGATTCGCAGGTCGTCGATCACGCCGTGATCGGCCCGATCGAGGTCTATGCCCACCATAACCGCTTTAAGATAAGGCAAGAATGTGGTTTAGTTCAACGTGCCAACGTGTAGCGTACACTTCATCGGGTGCCGGTGACGGGCATTTGGGCCGGTTGCCGCCCTGAAGGGGTCATCGATGCCAATTACGATAGGCGCACTGCGCGAAGTCGCGGCCCGCGAAACCCGCGTCAGCCTGGTGCCCGAAGTGGCGGAGAAATTCGCTCGGGTCGGGGCGCGGATCGTGCTCGAGCGCGGCGCCGGGGAGCGGGCGAACTTTCCCGATTCGGCGTACCGCGGCG
>JBJKSR010000030.1:0-4188 GCA_046703965.1 Gammaproteobacteria bacterium
GTGTAGGGGCGCACCTCCTGGAACTCCAGCCCGCGACCGCGCTGCGCGCTGGAGTGCGTGCCGATGAGCGCCGCCCGCGCCCGCCTGCGGCCGCGCAGGGTCAGGCCATGCGCCGCACCCCGCAACGTCAGCAAGTCCTCCAGGGTTGGAATCGTCATCGCCTCAGGGAGCCGGTACCCGGCTCAGCAGTTCATTGACGCAGGCTTCGGCGGTCACGCCCTGGGCCTGTGCGGTGTAGTCGACGAGCAGTCGGTGACGCAGCGCGTCCGCAGCGATGGCCTGTACGTCCTCGGGGGTGACGAAATCGCGCCGGTCGAGCCAGGCCAGAGCGCGGGCACCGCGCTCGATGGCGATCGCCGCGCGGGGACTCGCCCCCCAGCGCAGCCATTGACGCAACTGCGCGCTGTACGGCTCGGGGCGGCGCGTTGCGTCGACCAGCGCGGCAATGTAGTCGGCGACCGGATCGGAAAGGGTCAATCCGAGGACTTCGCGGCGCGCCCCGAATACCGTTTCCGGGCTCATCCGCTGCGCCGGCGGGGGCAGCTCGCGCTGGCTGATCGCCTCCGACCGTGCCAGCGCCATCACCTTCAGCGTCGTGGCGCGATCGGGATAGTCGATGCGCACATGCAGCATGAAGCGGTCGAGCTGCGCCTCGGGCAGCGGATAAGTGCCCTCCTGCTCGATGGGATTCTGGGTCGCCATCACCAGGAAAAGCGGCGGCAGGGGATAGGTCGCCGCACCGACGCTGATCTGCCGCTCGGCCATGGCTTCCAGCAGCGCCGATTGCACCTTCGCTGGCGCGCGGTTGATCTCGTCGGCCAGGATCACGTTGTGAAAGAGCGGTCCGCGTTGGAAGCGAAACGTGCCTTCCTCCGGCCGGTAGATTTCCGATCCGGTCAGGTCGGCCGGCAGCAAATCGGGCGTGAACTGCACACGCTGAAAATCGGCCTCCACGCCATGCGCCAGGGCCTTGACGGCGCGTGTCTTGGCGAGACCCGGCGGGCCCTCGACCAGCAAGTGTCCGTCCGAGAGCAGCGCCACCAGCAGCCGTTCGACCAACGCTGTCTGGCCGAGTATTTGACTGTGCAGATAATCGCTCAGCCGCGCGAAGGCGGCGCGCGCGTCGGCGCCCGGGGCGGGGCGGGGGGATTCGGCAAGCGGTCCGGGACCGGTCATGAGGGGTTGTCTCCAGAGTGTTCCCGAGAGCCGAATGGACTCCCGCAACGGCGCCGGGGTTCCTTCGCTGCGGCGCCGGGGTGCAGGCCGTGCGCTCGGCCTCGAAGCGAAGCGACATATTACCGGGCGGGCTGGCGGCCCGCTTGGCCGGAGGCCGCAATCCGGGGGGGCGCCTGGACGTTACCAATGTACATTGGTAACATGGCGCTATGCGAACCGTCACCCGCGTGCAGACCGGCGTGCGCATCGAGACCCGGCTCTTGAAGGTGCTCAAGGCGCTGGCCGCCGATCTGGAGATCTCCCTCGGCGACCTGCTGGAGGGCATCGTGCTCCATGCCTTCGAGGGCAAGACGCCGTTCTCGCCCGAGACGCTGCGCAAGGTCCGGGCGTTGAAGCGGGTTTATGGCCTCGATCTCGGCGCCGCCGATGCCCATACGCTGCGCGAGAATGACAACCCTGTCTGATCATCCCGCGGATCTGGAGCGCTTCCTGCGCGGGCAGGTCGCGCCCTCGGCATTCACGCATCGCGAGCACGTGCGAATGGCGTACGAGCTGCTCCGACGGCACGACTTCGTTGAAACCGCGCTGCACTACTCGCGCGCGCTGCGCTCGCTGGTCCATCGGGCCGGCGCACCCGAGAAATTTAATCAGACCCTCACGATCGCTTTCCTGTCCCTGGTGGCCGAACGGCTGCAGAACAGTGACAGACGGGACTTCGAGTCGTTCGCCGAGGCGAATCCGGACCTCCTGGACCGATCGGCGCTCGGGCGGCTCTACAGTGCCGAGCGGCTCTGGAGCGAGGCGGCGCGAAGGACATTCCTGTTGCCGCAGGCGCTCGGGTCCGAGGCTGCTCCCGGACTTGGGTGTCGCGCACGGTGATATCATCGTCGTCGGCATGAGTGCCCCGGGGAGGCTCCCGGCCGGCACGTCAGGAGCACTAGGATGTCGATGCAACGCATCGTTCCGGGTCTCATCGCGCTACTCTCGGCGACCTGCGCGCTCGCAGCCAACAGACTTCAGTTCGGTCCGCCGCCCGCCTGGGTCAAGCCAGTGGCCTTGCCCGGCGCGGGCAAGGCCACTCAGGCGGCGCTGAAGATCCTGCTCGTCGATCACCAGATTGATCTCTCACCCAACACGGTGAGTTATTACGTTGAGAGCGTCACCCGCATCCAGACACCGCAAGGCCTGAACGCGCTCGGGACGCTGACATTCGTCTGGGATCCGGATACGGATGTGCTGATCATTCACAAGATCCACATCATTCGCGGCGCGAAGGTGATCAATGTGCTCGCCTCCGGTCAGAAATTCACCATCGCGAAGCGGGAGACGAACCTGGCGTACGCCACGCTCGATGACACATTGACGGCAATCCTGCAGCCTGCGGGCCTGCGGGTTGGGGATGTTCTCGATGTGGCCTACACCCTGGAGCGAACCGACCCCGTGCTGGCGGGCCATCCCGCCGCGCAGATCGAGGTACCCCCGAATATTCCGGTCACCGAGCTGCACGTTCGCGCGCTGTGGCCGACCTCGGAGCCGATCCGCTGGCACGCGACCCGGGGCTTAGACGGCGTGCACGCGTTTCACCACGGCGAGACCTCGGGAATCAGCCTGACGATGCGTCACGTGCAGCCCATTCTCGAGCCCAAGGGCGCGCCGTTGCGCTATCTGGTCGACCGGCGCATTGATTTCACCAGCTTCCGCTCGTGGGCGCAGCTCGCCGGGCTGTTCGCGCCGCTTTACAACAAAGCCGCGCAGCTGCCGCCCCACTCGCCGCTGCGCGCGCAGATCGCGCGAATCCGCGCCGCCACCGACGATCCGACGCGACGGGCCGCCCTGGCATTGCGTCTGGTGGAAGAAAAAGTGCGGTATCTGTTTCTCGACCTGAACCAGGGCGGCCTGGTGCCGGCGGCCGCGGACCTCACCTGGTCGCGTCGCTTCGGTGACTGCAAGGCGAAGACCGTGCTGCTGCTCGCCTTGCTGCGCGGCCTGAAGATCGACGCGCAGCCGGTGCTCGTGAACGTCCTGACCGGCAGCGGCCTGAACGACAGGTTGCCCATGATGTGGTTTGATCACGCACTGGTGCGTGCGGTCATCGCGGGCAAGACGTACTGGCTGGACGGCACTCGGCTGGGCGACCGCAGTCTTGCGCATCTGCATACGCCGTACGACCACTGGGGGCTGCCCCTGGCCGCGCAGGGCGCGCATCTGATTGCAATGGTGCCGCGGCCGCCCGGGCGCGCGCTGGTGAGCACGAGGATCCACATCGACGCCTCAGCCGGGGTTGCCGAGCCCGTTCCCTTTCACGTTGAGTCCACGCTGCGCGGCGATCTCGGGTTGCTCACGAAGGCGCGGCTGGCAAACTTGACGCCAACGCAGCTGCAGACCGCGCTGCGCCGATACTGGTCCACTCAGTACGAGTTCGTGCATATCAAGTCGGTGTCCGCAGCATACGACGCGCACGCTCACGCGGAACTCCTCCGCATGGATGGGACGGCCAAGATGGACTGGAGCGACGGCCAATATGAGACCGACGTGCTTGGCATGGGCTATCACGCGGACTTTGAGCGCCAGCCCGGTCCCAACCGCAATGCGCCCCACGCGGTTTTATATCCGACTTTCAAGCGAACAGTCGAGACGATCAGCCTTCCTGAACACGGCAAGGGCTTCACCCTCTCGGGCGCCGACATCGACCGCACCGTCGCCGGAATGCACTATGAACGTCATGCGAACATCAACAACGGTCTGTTCTGGGCGAACAGCAGCTGGCGCAGCGTCGCCACCGAGTTTCCGGCCGGCGAGGCGGCCCAGGACCAGGCGGTCCTGCTGGCCGAACGCTTCCGTTCGCCCCTGGTGATCTTCGGACGTTCACTGGGCGGCGTGGCCGCCGTGCACATGGCCGCGCGCCGCGCCCCGGCCGGCCTGGTGCTGGAGTCCACTTTCGGCAACCTGGGCGAGATCGGCGCCGCCCATTTCCCCCTGCCGCTCTTGCGCGCCAGCCTGCGCGGCCACTTC
>JBJKSR010000031.1:0-4889 GCA_046703965.1 Gammaproteobacteria bacterium
TGCCCATACAATAACGCTTCGATCCTCGATATCGGCAGGCATGAAGATACTGGTCATCGGCGGCGGCGGCCGCGAGCACGCGCTGGCCTGGAAGGCCGCGGCTTCCGCCGGGGTGGAACGGGTGTTCGTCGCCCCCGGCAACGCCGGGACCGGACGCGAACCCGGTTGCGAGAACGTGGCCATCGCGCCCGACGACATTGCCGCCTTGCTCGATTTCGCGCGGCGCGAAGGCGTCGCGCTCAGCATCGTGGGACCCGAGGCGCCGCTGGTCGCGGGCATCGTGGACGAATTCGCCGCCGCCGGCCTCGCCTGTTTCGGCCCGACCCGGGCGGCGGCGCGGCTGGAAGGGTCCAAGGCCTACACCAAGGCGTTCTGCGGGCGCCACGGCATTCCCACGGCGGCATCCGCCACCTTTACGGACGTGGAACCGGCCAAGGCCTTCGTGCGCGAACGGGGCCTTCCGCTCGTCGTCAAGGCCGACGGACTGGCGGCCGGCAAGGGGGTGATCATCGCCGAAAGCGTGGACGCCGCGGACCGGGCCATCGAGGACATGCTCAGCGGCGGGGCCTTCGGTGCGGCGGGACGCGAAATCGTGATCGAGGAGTTCCTGGACGGCGAAGAGGCCAGCTTCATCGTGCTCGCCTCGGGCGAGCGCTATGTGCCGCTCGCCACTTCGCAGGACCACAAGCGCGCCGGGGACGGCGACACCGGCCCCAATACCGGCGGCATGGGCGCCTACTCCCCGGCCCCGGTCATCACGCCGGCCCTCGCCGGCCGCATCGAGCGCGAGATCATCCGGCCCACGCTGGCGGGCCTGGCTGCGGACGGCTCCACCTATACCGGATTCCTGTATGCGGGATTGATGATCGGCGCGGACGGCGCTCCACGCGTGCTCGAATTCAACTGCCGCCTGGGGGACCCCGAGACGCAGCCGCTGCTGATGCGGCTGGACTCCGATCTGGTCGAACTGCTGCGGGCGACGCTGGACGGCGAGCCGGATCGCCGGGCGGTGGCCTGGAATCCGCAGCCGGCGCTCGGCGTGGTGCTCGCCGCCGGCGGCTACCCCGGCGCCTATACCAAGGGCGCGCCGATCCGCGGCCTCGACGCCGCGCTGCCCGACGGCGTGAAAGTGTTCCACGCGGGCACCGCCGAGCGTGACGGCGAGATCGTGACGGCCGGCGGCCGGGTGCTGTGCGTCACCGCGCTCGGCGGAGACATCGCGGCGGCCCGGGAACGCGCGTACGCCGGCGTGGACAAGCTGTGCTTTTCCGGAATGCAGTTCCGCCACGACATCGGCTACCGGGCCCTCGATCGGGGACAGAAACCGTGAAGCTCGAAGTGCGCCCGGTACGGGATGCCGAACTGGAGGCCGCGTGGCGCGTGCTCGTGGAACTGCGTACCCATCTCTCCCGGGAGGATTTCGAGGCGGGCCTCGCCCGTCAGCGCGATGCGCACGGCTACGAACTGATCGGCGCCTTCGAGGACGGGGACGTCGTGGGTGTGCTCGGCCTGCGGGAAGTCCACACGTTCGCGCGCGGCGCGCACCTGCACGTGGACGACCTGGTCGTCTCCTCGAATGCGCGCGGCCAGGGCATCGGCCGGCGCCTCATCGAGCATGCCGAACGCCTCGCCGCGGAACGCGGCATGCGCCAGATCTTTCTCGACAGCCGTTCAGGGGCGACGGGCTTTTACGAGCGCCGGGGCTACCGCCGCCACGAATCCGTCCTGATGAAGAAGCGGTTGGACGACTCGTAACGCCGCGACGCTGGGAATATCTCTCGCAAAGGCGCAAAGACGCGAAGGAAGGGAAAGCCGGACGGTGATCAAAAAGAAGATCGCGACTGAAGCCGCTCCTACCCACCTTCATTCGGCGCCTGTGGGAGCGGTCTGGACGACCGCGAAGGCCTCCGCCGACACGACCCATCGCGACGGGGACCGTCGCTCCTACAGCCCTTCGTCCAACCCCGCAACCCCATCGTCTGCAGGAGCGGACGTCCCGGCCGCGAAGAGCCGGCGGGACGCCGGCGCTCCCATAATCGCGGGCAGGGCCCGCTCCTACACCCCTTCGCTCGACACCGGTGCCAAGAATCTCATGCAGGAGCGGGAGTCCCGGCCGCGAATAGCCGGCGGGAGAATCCCTTTAGCCTTACGCCAGACGCCGCGCGGGCATCAGCGCTTCATGGAATTGAAGAACTCGGCGTTGGTCTTGGTGTCCTTGAGCTTGTCGATGAGGAACTCGCTCGCGGCCAGTTCGTCCATCGGATGCAGCAGCTTGCGCAGCACCCACATCTTCTGCAGCTCTTCGTCGCTGACCAGCAATTCCTCGCGGCGCGTGCCGGAGCGGTTGATGTTGATCGCGGGAAACACGCGCTTCTCCGCAATGCGCCGGTCCAGGTGGATTTCCGAGTTGCCGGTGCCCTTGAATTCCTCGTAGATCACGTCGTCCATGCGCGACCCGGTTTCCACCAGCGCGGTGGCGAGGATGGTCAGCGATCCGCCTTCCTCGATGTTGCGCGCAGCGCCGAAGAAGCGCTTCGGGCGTTGCAGGGCGTTGGCGTCCACGCCGCCGGTCAGGACCTTGCCCGACGACGGCGCCACCGTGTTGTAGGCGCGCGCCAGGCGGGTAATGGAGTCGAGCAGGATCACCACGTCGCGCTTGTGCTCGACCAGGCGCTTGGCCTTTTCGATGACCATCTCGGCGACCTGCACGTGGCGGGTGGCCGGCTCGTCGAAAGTCGAGGACAGCACCTCGCCCTTCACCGAGCGCGCCATCTCGGTCACTTCCTCGGGCCGCTCGTCGATCAGCAGCACGATCAGCTCGCACTCGGGATGGTTGTGCGCAATCGAATGCGCGATGTTCTGCAGCATCATGGTCTTGCCGGCCTTCGGCGGGGAGACGATCAGGCCGCGTTGGCCCTTGCCGAGCGGCGCAACCAGGTCGATGATGCGCGCGGTGATGTCCTCGGTGGAGCCGTTGCCGAGTTCCATCTTGAACCGTTCCTTGGGGAACAGCGGCGTCATGTTCTCGAACAGGATCTTGGTCTTCGCCGCTTCGGGCTTGTCGCTGTTGATGCTGTCGACCTTGAGCAGCGCGAAATAGCGCTCGTTGTCCTTGGGCGGGCGGATGCGCCCGACCACCGAGTCGCCGCCGCGCAGGTTGAAGCGCCGGATCTGGCTCGGGCTGACATAGATGTCGTCGGGGCCGGCCTGGAAGGAGCTGTCGCCGGAGCGCAGGAAGCCGTAACCGTCGGAGAGCACTTCCAGCACGCCCTCCCCGCAGATCTGCTCGCCCTTCTTGGCATGCGCCTTGAGGATGGCGAAGATCATCTCCTGCTTGCGCATGCGCGCGGCGCCCTCGAAGCCGACCGCCTCGGCCACTTCCGAGAGTTCGGCCGCACTCTTGCGCTTGAGTTCCGACATGTTGAGCACCGGGCCGTTGGTTTCTATTTCAGCCTCGTACTCGAGTTCTTCCTCGTCGACTTCCGGCAGCCCCTCGGCCGAATTGGGATTGGGGCCGCGCTGACGATTGTTGCCGTTGTTGCGATTCCCGCCACGGGAATTGCGGCGGCGATAGGCGTGTCCGCTCAAAGGTTGGCCTCCAGGAACGCTGCCAGCTGGGATTTGGACAATGCACCCGTCTTCTGTGCGATGACGTCGCCACCCTTGAACAGCATCAGGGTGGGAATGCCGCGTACGTTGTACTTGCGCGGCGTCTGCGCATTCTCGTCGATATTGATCTTGGCTATCTTGAGCCGGTCCGCGAACTCGTCGGCGACTTCGTCGAGCACCGGCGCGATCATCTTGCAGGGGCCGCACCACTCGGCCCAGTAATCGACAAGGACCGGCTTGTCGGACTGCAGTACTTCCGCCTCGAAGGCGGCATCACTCGTATGCGAGATGTTCTCACTCACGCTGAACCTCCATCTGATTGATTGCCGGCCTTTCGGCACGGCATAACACATACCTTGCTTATTTACGGGTATAGGGTCCGGGACGGATACGGCACAAAGGCTGAGATTAGTGCGGCCGGAGCGGCTCGGACTGATTCGTTCGGGAATCGCCGTTGGGGTTTGGCGTTCCTTATGGCGTATTCTGTCCCGAATCGATGCACAATTCAAGCCCCATCAGGAGGCCATCTTTTGACCGAGAGCAAAAACCCACGATTTTTCGAGGAATTAAACCTGCACAAGGCCTTGATCCAGGGCGTAAAAGATGCCGGATTCGAACGTCTGACTCCGATCCAGCAACGCACGCTACCCCCCGCGCTCGCGAGCCACGACGTCGCCGGCCAGGCACAGACCGGGACCGGCAAGACCGCCGCTTTCCTGCTCGCGCTGTTCAACCGCTTGCTGACCCGCGAGCCCCCGGCGGAACGCAAGGCGAACCAGCCCCGGGCGCTGGTGGTGGCGCCGACCCGCGAACTGGCGATCCAGATTCACCGCGATGCGGTCAACCTCGGCCGCCACAGCGGGCTGCGAGTCGCCGTGGTTTACGGGGGCGCCGGCTACGAGGCGCAGAAAAAGCATCTCGCCGAGGGCGTCGACGTGCTGATCGGCACGCGGGGGCGCCTGATCGATTTCTTCCGCCAGCACCTCTACGATCTGCGCATGGCGGAAGTGGCCGTCCTCGACGAGGCCGACCGCATGTTCGACCTCGGCTTCATCCGCGACATCCGCTTCCTGCTGCGGCGCCTGCCCCCGCCCGACAAGCGCCTGACAATGCTGTATTCCGCCACCCTGTCCTACCGCGTGATGGAGCTTGCCCACGAGCATATGCGCGCACCCGAGTTCGTGCGCATCGATCCCGAGCAGGTCACGGCCGCCTCGGTCAGCGAAAAGCTCTACTTCCCCTCGATGGAAGAAAAGCCGGCGCTGCTCGTGGGCCTTATG
>JBJKSR010000032.1:0-10572 GCA_046703965.1 Gammaproteobacteria bacterium
AGCGCGCACGGATCGGGTACAAGCGACTCGAACGCGCCCTGAGCGAAGCCACCCGCACCTGGGACGATCGCCTGGAGTCGTCGCTGCTGCGCCGCTACGGCGAGGAAAAGGGTACGCAGCTCTTCGACCGCTGGGGGCAGCGCTTCCCGCTGGCTTACCAGGACGAGGTCGATCCGCACGACGCGCTGCAGGACATACGAACCCTGCGCACGCTCGACAGCAGCAACAACATCGACATCCGCCCGTACCGGCCCGAAGGCAGCCCCCAGGGCGTTCTTCGGCTCAAGGTCTTCAGCCACGAACAGCCGATCATCGTCTCCGACATCCTGCCCCTGTTGGAAAACATGGGCATGAAGATCATTGCCGAACGGCCCTACCGGATCCAGTTGGATGACGATTCGATTTACTGGATACACGACTTCGACGCGCTGACGGCCGATGACATAAAGCTCGACCTCAAGCAGGTCACGCCTCGGCTGCGCGAAGCCTTCCTGGCGCTATGGAACGGTGCCAGCGAGAACGACAGCATCAACAACCTGATTCTCACTGCCGGCCTGGACTGGCACCAGACGCGCATCGTTCGCGCCTACGCCAAGTACCTGCTGCAGACGGGCATGCCCTTCGGCGAGCGCTACATCGAGCAGGTGGTATCCGATCACCCGGAGATCATCGCCCCGCTGGTGCACTACTTCGAAGCCCGCTTCGACCCCGAACTGGGCGACAAGGCACGGGCCGAACAGACCAAAGCGGCCGACGCCGAAGCCCAGCAGAAAATCACCGAGCTGAGCGGCCAGGACGAAGATCGCATACTCAGGGCACTTGCCGCCACCATGAAGGCGACGCTGCGCACCAACCACTTCCTGCGCAACAACCGCGGCAAGCGCCGCCACTTCCTGTCCTTCAAACTCGACTCGGGGCAGGTTCCGGAATTGCCGCTGCCGCGGCCGCTGTACGAAATCTTCGTCTTCGCGCCGCACGTGGAAGGTATCCACCTCCGCGGCGGACGGGTCGCCCGGGGCGGCATCCGCTGGTCCGACCGCCAAGCCGACTACCGCACCGAGGTGCTCGGCCTGATGAAGGCGCAGATGGTAAAGAACACCGTCATCGTCCCCGGTGGATCCAAGGGTGGATTCATTACCAAGCGTCTGCCGAAGACCGGCAACCGCGACGTGGTCCTGACCGAGGTCAAGCGTTGCTACCGCGACTACATGCGCGGACTGCTCGACCTGACCGACAACATCGTCAACGGCGAACCCGTGCACCCGCCGGGACTCGTCTGCCAGGACGAGATGGACCCCTACCTGGTGGTGGCCGCGGACAAGGGCACCGCCAGTTTTTCCGACCTGGCGAACGAAGTGGCCGCGGATTACAGCTTCTGGCTCGGCGACGCCTTCGCCTCCGGGGGTTCGGTGGGCTACGATCACAAGGGCATGGGCATCACCGCCAAGGGAGCGTGGGAATCGGTCCGGCGGTTGTTCCGCGAGATCGACATCGATCCCGAGAAGGACGAGATCTCGGCCATCGGCATCGGCGACATGGCCGGCGACGTTTTCGGCAACGGCATGCTGCTGTCGAAAACGCTGTGCCTGAAGGCCGCGTTCAACCATCAGCACATCTTCATCGACCCCACTCCGGATCCGAGCGGCAGTTTCGAGGAGCGCAAGCGCCTGTTCGAGCTTCCGCGTTCCTCGTGGGACGACTACGACCGTTCGAAGATATCCGAGGGCGGCGGCATCTACGAACGTTCGGCGAAGACGATCCGCCTGAGCAAACAGGCTCAGGAGGCGCTGGGTACCGCGACGGAGGTCTTCACTCCGCAGCAATTGATCAAGACGATCCTCCAGGCGCCCGTCGACCTGTTCTGGAACGGGGGCATCGGAACCTACGTAAAGTCGATCCATGAAAGCGATCTCGACGTGGGCGACCGGAGCAACGATGCCGTTCGCATCAACGGCCGCGACCTGCGCTGCAAGGTCGTCGGCGAAGGCGGCAACCTCGGCTTCACCCAGCGCGGCCGCATCGAATTCGCGCTCAACGGCGGCCGGATAACGACAGACTTCATCGACAACTCGGCGGGCGTCGACTGCTCCGACCATGAGGTCAACATCAAGATTCTCCTTAACGTGGTCCGCGACCAGAAGCGGCTGAGCGAACAGTCACGCCGCCAGATGCTCGTCGAAATGACCGACGAGGTCGAACGCCTGGTGCTGCGCGACAACTACCTGCAAAGCCTGGCGCTTTCGGTTGCGGAGGCGCAGTCGCAGTCACGGCTCAACGAACACGCACACCTCATCCGGACCCTGGAGCGCCAGGGAACCCTCAACCGCCAGTTGGAATTCCTGCCGAGCGACGACGAGATTGCCGAGCGTCGGACGATGGGGCGCGGACTGACGCGGCCGGAACTCGCCGTGCTGCTCGCCTACAGCAAGATCGCGCTGTACAACGACCTCGAAGCCCAGACACTGGCCAACGACGCTTATCTGAAGCAGGAGCTGGTGGACTACTTCCCGACGCCGTTGCGGACCAAGTACGCGGCACTGATGCCGAAACATCCGCTGCAGGCGGAGATCATCGCCACCGCCATCACCAACAGCATGATCAACCGCATGGGTCCCACCTTCCCCTTCCGCCTGCGCGAGGAAACCGGCGCCACCATGAGCGCGGTGGCCCGTGCTTACACGATAGCCCGCGAAGCGTTGAACATGGTCGAATTCTGGCGCTTCCTGGAGCGGGCGGGTCCCGCCCTGCCGGCACAGTTGCAAGGCGAGATCATCATTTTCACCGGACACCTGGTGCGTCATGGCACGCGCTGGATACTGGATCACGGCTACGGTACGGCCGAGATCAGGAATGCGGTGGACTTCTTCGGCAAGACCTGCGAGACCCTGGGCGAAGGCCTGCCGGAACTGCTCTCCGGGCCAATGGCCGAGCGCTACCGGAAGCAGTTGGAACAGTATGACGAGCAGGGGCTGGACGAGGGCCTGGCGAGGCGGATCGCCGCCCTGCCCTACCTGTTCTCGGCATTCGATATTGCCGAAGTGGCCTCCACCGCCAAACTGGAACCCGACGACGCAGCCAAGGCCTACTTCCTGATGGGCGCCGACCTCGAACTCGACTGGGTGCGCGACCAGATAGAATCGCTCCCCGCGGACGACCACTGGAAATCGCTGGCGCGCGCGACGCTGCGCGAAGGTCTGTACGCCCAACAGCGCCGTTTGACGATCGAGGTCCTCAGCACCGGCGACGGGAGAAAAGGAACGCCTGCGATGGATCGCGTCGAAAAATGGGTGAAACAGAACGCCAAGCCGATCCAGCACTTCCAGTCGATGCTTTCGGAAATCCGCGGCACGGGGCAAATCGAATTCTCTTCGATGTCGGTGGCGCTCCAGGAGGCGCACGCACTGGCGCGGGGAGGCCGCGCCGGGGCGGAGAAATAACCGGGGGTTTGCTCCGCCGACGGGAGCGAGACAGGCTCAGCGCGCGCGCGGCGGGGACGGCGGCCGGAACGCACCCATGATCATTGCCGCTGCCGGAGCCTCGACCAGACCCACCAGCCTATGCCGCCGACGATCGGCAGGCCGAAGCAGCCGCCCAGGAAGATAATCAGGAAAAGCATCAGGCCGCCGCCCTGGGGGGCAAGGCCGCTGAGCGCGGCCACGACCCCGCCGATGACGAGCCAGACGACAAGCCACACGAATGGCAAAATTATGAACATCAATCAACTCCAATCGTCGTTGGACATTCAGCGTTCCCCGCGTCCGTCCCGGCCCGCAGGCCGGGTATCGGAGGCTGCATTCGCGAACGCCGACTACTGGATGTTGGATTCGACGATCTTGATGTCCGCCTGGGAACGCAACCAGTTCAGATAATCCTCCCCGGTCTGCTGCGCATAGATGCGCCCGAGCTGGGTCGCATAGGCTGTCTTCTCCGCCGCTTTCATCTTGTCGACCTGCCCGGGCTGGACGCCGAGAAGCGCGTAGACCGCCTGGCCACCGTCAGGCATCTCGACGGCGGCGTAGCGCGCCTTGCTGCCGGGGGCAGGAGCCATCGTGAAGACGGCTTGCAGCAGCGGCCCCGGCAGCTTGGAAGCCGATCGCTTGATCTGTTCGGGGCCCTGGAGCTTGGCATCGTGGGCCTTGGCCACGGCCGTCATGGACTGCCCTCCGCGCAGGGCGGCCAGAGCCCGCTTGCCCGCGTCGGATGCCGCCTCGCGCGCCTCGCGCCGCGAGAGCGCCGACACGATGTCCTTGCGAACCTGGTCCAGGGGCCTGGCCTTGCTCGGCGTTACGTTGGACACGCGAATGACCACGGCATTCTCGTCACCAAGCTTGATCGGGTTGCTGTTCTGGTGCTGCTTCATCACGCCGTCGCTGAACGCGGCCTTGCGCACCTTCGCGTCCTTCGCGATTCCCTTGCCCTGGTCCCGGGTGACGCCCGATACGGTCTGCACCGGCAGGCCCAGCTTCTTCGCCGCCACCTCCAGCGTACCGGCATGCTCATAGGTCAGGTTCGCGAAGTCGCCGTCCAGCTTGTAGTAGAGATCCTTGGCCTTCTGCGTCTTGTAGTCCGTCGCGACCTGCGCCTTGACCTTGTCGAAGGGCCGCACCGAACCGCCGCGCTTGTCCAGCAGCTGGAGTAGCACCCACCCGTTCCCGGTTTGGATCGGCCCGGCCGTGGCCCCGATCTTCTTAAGTCCGAACACCGCGTTGTCGAGCTTCTCCGGCAACTGGCCACGCGAAACGTAGCCGATGGAACCGCCGTTCCGCCTCGAAATCGGATCGTCGGAATCCTTGCGCGCCAGGCTGGCAAATTCCGCCTGCGGATCCTTCGCCGCCTTGATCTTGCCCAGCAGCCCTTGGGCCTTGCTCATCGCCGAGGCCTCGGCGGTGGCGCTGGTAGCGGATGGCTTGATCAGGATTTCCGCCACTTTCCGCGCGGGCGGGATGCCGTACTGGCTCTGGTGCGTGCGGTAGTAATCGTGGAGCGCTTCCGGGGTCACCTTCACCCGCGACATCAACGACTTCTTGTCGAGTTGCAGGTAGGAGAGGGTCACGGTCTCGGGTATCGAATAGCGGTCCTGGTGAGCCTTGTAGTAGGCCTGCACGGCGGTTTCCGACGGGGGCGCGGAAGGCATGAAGCCCTTCAGCGGCAGGACGAACCAGGCCACCTTGCGCTGCTGCTGAAGCATTGCCGCCAGCGCCTCGACCTCCTTCGTGGTCGGCAGCGTCGTCTCCGCGAGGCCGCTTTCGAGTTGCTGGCTGAGGAGCTGGCTCCTGACCTCGTTCTCGAACTGCTGGACCGTCAGTCCGTTGCTCGCGAGCACTGACTTGTACTGCTGGTAATTGAAGTGGCCGTTGGCCTGGAAAGCGGGGATCTGGGAGATCTGCTGCGAAACTGCGCTGTTGCTGGTCAGCAATCGATCGTTCCTTGCCTGCTGCAGGAGCAATGTGCTGTTGATGAGCTGCTGCAGCGTCTGCTTCTTGAGCGCGAGCTGCTCCTTGGGCGTCGGGTTGAACTTGCCGTTCATCTCGTTCTGGCGCTGCTGGAAGGCTTGTTCGTAGGCATTCTGCAAACGCTGCGGCATGATCTTGGCACCGTTCACCTTTGCCACGTAATCGGTGGTGATCAGGCTGCGGTACTGGCCGATTCCCCACAACGCAAAGGGCACGCTCACCAGGATGACGAACACCCAGGCGATCCAACCCTTGGCATGCGATCGAAAAGTGGAGAGCATCTTGCGTTTTTCCTCCATCCCCCGGGACGGTGCCCTGTTGCGTATCCGCCCGCTCGCCGCGACAGGGCAGTGCAGCGGCGGCGGACTTGCGGCGCCCGGGGCTACCGCCCGGTTGCCCGGACGACAGTACCAGAAACAAGAGAGGGTGCGCTGACGCACCCTCCCGAAGGTTGGCGGAGTGGACGGGACTCGAACCCGCGACCCCCGGCGTGACAGGCCGGTATTCTAACCAGCTGAACTACCACTCCTAGTCGGCTTGGTGGGTGCTGAGGGACTTGAACCCCCGACTTTCGCCTTGTAAGGGCGACGCTCTCCCAACTGAGCTAAGCACCCGGGCCAAGCCTATTAGTTTACGGCATCTTTCAGCGCCTTTCCAGCCTTGAAGGCGGGGGCCTTGCTAGCCGGGATATGCAACGTGGCACCCGTCTGCGGGTTACGGCCCGTGCGCGCGGCACGTTCACGGACGACGAAGCTGCCGAAGCCGACCAGTGACACCTGGTCGCCGCGCTTCAGCGCCTGGGTGATGCCGTCGATCGTGGCATCCACGGCACGTCCGGCTTCCGCCTTGGACTGACCGGTCGAGTCGGAAACGGATTCAACAAGTTCTGCTTTGTTCATGTGCAACAGTCCCCTCGTGAGAAAAAATCTGGCATTAAAGACGAGACGGGGCCTCGTCTGGCGGCCGCGGCCAGCAAGCCGCGGTGCTTGTGTTATACCAGTCAGCGAAAATCAATGTCAAATGATTTTTAGTGAGTTGGTGCGCTTTTGCGGGCCGCTCCCCGCTTCGCTCCGGCGGCGGCGGGCGCCGGCGGCGCCAGGGGTCTTGGCTCTTCGACGAGGGCGTGACTGAGCACCTGGTCGATCCAGCGCACCGACTCGATTTTGAGACTCGCTTTCACATTGTCCGGTATCTCGGCGAGATCCTTGACATTTTCTTCCGGTATCAAGACCGTCTTGATACCGCCGCGCTGGGCGGCCAGCAGCTTTTCCTTGAGCCCGCCGATCGGCAACACCTCGCCCCGCAGCGTGATTTCGCCGGTCATGGCCACGTCGGGGCGCACGGCAATCCCGGTCAGGGCGGACACCAGCGCACAGGTCATTCCGATCCCCGCACTCGGTCCATCCTTGGGCGTAGCGCCTTCGGGAACGTGGATATGGAAGTCCCGTTCGCGGAACACGTTTTCGGCGATGCCCAGCGAAGCGGCACGGCTGCGGACCACGGTCAGCGCCGCCTGCACCGATTCCTTCATGACGTCGCCGAGTTGCCCGGTATGGCTCAACTGGCCCTTGCCGGGGACACTGACGGCTTCGATCCGGAGCAATTCGCCACCGACCTCGGTCCATGCCAGGCCGACGACCTGCCCCACCTGCGGTTCGTCATCGGCGCGCCCGTAACGGAAGCGTTCGACGCCAAGGAACTCGTGCAGCGCGTCCCCATCGACGACGATCGGCTTCTCGCGCTCGGGATCCAGCGACAGCGTCTTCACCGCCTTGCGGCAGATCTTGGCGATCTCGCGCTCCAGGTTGCGCACGCCCGCTTCCCGCGTGTACACGCGGATGATGCCGGCGATCGCATCGTCGGTGATGTCCAACTCGCCCTTCTTCAGCCCGTTGGCCTTCATCTGCTTGTCCACCAGGTAACGCCGCGCGATCGCCATCTTCTCCTCCTCCGTATACCCGGGGAGGCGGATGATTTCCATGCGGTCGCGCAGGGCCGGCGGAATGTTCAGGCTGTTCGCCGTGGCGATGAACAGAACCTCGGACAGGTCGAAGTCGACCTCGAGGTAATGGTCGTTGAAGGCGTGGTTCTGCTCCGGATCGAGCACCTCGAGCAGCGCCGAGGACGGGTCGCCGCGGAAATCCATCGCCATCTTGTCGATTTCGTCGAGCAGGAACAGCGGATTGCGGGTGCCGACCCGGGCCAGCTTCTGAATCACCTTGCCCGGCATGGACCCGATGTAGGTGCGGCGGTGGCCGCGGATTTCGGCCTCGTCGCGCACGCCGCCCAGCGACACCCGGCTGAAACGCCGGTTGTTGGCGCGCGCGATACTCTGCCCGAGCGAGGTCTTGCCCACGCCGGGCGGGCCGACGAGGCACAGGATCGGGCCCTTCATGCGGCGCACGCGCTGCTGCACCGCCAGGAACTCGAGCACCCGCTCCTTGACCTTTTCCAGGCCGTAGTGGTCCGCTTCCAGGACCTCCTGGGCCTTGGCCAGGTCGTGGCGCACGCGGGTGCGCTTCTTCCACGGTACCTGCAGCAACCAGTCGAGGTAGTTGCGGACCACCGTCGCCTCGGCGGACATCGGCGGCATCTGGCGCAACTTGCCCAGCTCCGCCTCGGCCTTTTCCCGGGCCTCCTTGCTCATTCCCGATTCCTCGATCCGCTTGGCCAAGGCGTCCAGGTCGCTGCCGCCCTCCTCGATCTCGCCCAGCTCCTTCTGGATGGCCTTCATCTGCTCGTTCAGGTAATACTCGCGCTGGCTCTTCTCCATCTGCTGCTTGACGCGGCCACGGATGCGGCGCTCGACCTGCAGCAGGTCGATCTCGCTGCCCGCCAGCGCCATGACCCGTTCCAGCCGCTCGCGGGGATCGAACACCTCGAGCAGCTTCTGCTTGTCTTCGAGCCGCAGCGTCATGTGCGCGGCCATGGTATCGGCCAGCCGGCCCGACCATTCGACGCCCGCCAGCGAGGACAGCAATTCGGCCGGGATCTTCTTGCTCAGCTTGACGTATTGCTCGAAGATGTTGAGCGCGGCACGCTGCCGGGCCTCGGTCTCGCTGTCGCGCGCCACGGCTTCTTCCACCGCCGTCTCGTCGAACGTTTCGACCGCCGCCGTGAAATAGTCCGCCTCCTGTATCCATTCGATCTTGGCGCGTTCCTGGCCTTCGACGAGCACCTTGACCGTGCCGTCGGGCAACTTCAGCATCTGCAGGATATTGGCGATGGTCCCGACCTGGTACAGGTCGTCGGCGCCCGGCTCGTCGACTTCGGCCTGGCGCTGGGCGACGAGCAGGATGCGGTTATCGTCGCGCACGCTCGCTTCCAGCGCCTGCACCGAGGCCTGGCGTCCCACGAAAAGGGGCATCACCATATGCGGATAGACCACCACGTCGCGCAGTGGCAGTACGGGATACATCCGCGACGTCTGGTTGGATTCTTCGCTCATGCGGCTCTCAATGGCTTCAACGCTGAATATATGGCGGCTGTCAGCGCGACTTTCAAGGGCTCGGCATGGCCGGGAACGTCCCGCCCGGACCGCTTATTCTTCGCTCGCGGCGCGGGGCCGTTCGACCTGGTCGAACACGATGTAGGGCCGCGACTCGCCGCGGATGACCTTGTCGTCCACGACGACCTTGTGAACGTTTTCCAGGGCCGGCAGCTCGTACATCGTGTCGAGCAACGCCCGTTCCAGGATGGTGCGCAGGCCCCGGGCGCCCGTCTTGCGGGCCATCGCCATACGGGCGCAGGCTTCCAACGCCTCGTCGCGAAATTCGAGTTCCACGCCTTCCATTTCGAACAGGCGCTTGTACTGCTTGACGAGCGCGTTCTTGGGCTCGCTCAGTATCTTGACCAGCGCCGCTTCGTCCAGGGCCCCCAGCGTCGCGGTGACCGGCAGGCGGCCGACGAATTCCGGGATTAGCCCGTAACGGATCAGGTCCTCCGGTTCGACCTGGCGCAGGACGGCGCTTTCTTCGTCGCGCAGCGTGTCGCTGTCCTTGATCGGCGCCATGAAGCCGATGCCGCTCTTCTCGGTCCGCTGGCGGATGATCTTCTCCAGCCCGGCAAAGGCGCCGCCGACGATGAACAGGATGTTGCGGGTATCGACCTGCAGGAACTCCTGCTGCGGGTGCTTGCGCCCGCCCTGGGGCGGCACCGAGGCGACGGTGCCCTCGATCAGCTTCAGCAGGGCCTGCTGGACGCCTTCGCCCGAGACGTCACGGGTGATGGAGGGGTTGTCGGACTTGCGCGAGAGCTTGTCGATTTCGTCTATGTAAACGATGCCCATCTGCGCCTTTTCGACGTCGTAATCGCATTTCTGCAGCAGCTTCTGCACGATGTTCTCGACGTCCTCGCCCACGTACCCCGCCTCGGTCAGCGTGGTGGCGTCGGCGATGGTGAACGACACATTGAGGATGCGCGCCAGGGTCTCGGCGAGCAGGGTCTTGCCCGAGCCGGTGGGGCCGATCAGCAGGATGTTGCTCTTCGCCAGTTCGACCTCGTCGCGCCCCGTCTTCGCCTCGATGCGCTTGTAATGGTTGTATACCGCGACCGCCAGCACCTTCTTGGCATTGTCCTGGTCGATCACGTACTGGTCGAGTATGTCCTTGATTTCCTTCGGCTTGGGCAACCGGGAGGTGGAACTCTCCGTCCGTTCCTGGAGTTCCTCGCGGATGATCTCGTTGCAGAGGTCGACGCACTCGTCGCAAATGTAGACCGACGGGCCGGCAATGAGCTTGCCGACCTCGCGCTGGCTCTTGTTGCAGAACGAGCAGAACAGGATCTTGCCGTCGTCGTGGAATTCCGAACCGTCTTCGCTCACTGGACCTCCTGCCCCCGTGCCTCTGCCGGCGGCGCATTACGGATATACTTGTACCCCAACCGGCCCCGCAAGCACAAGCCCCGTCTCCGCACGGCGCCGCCTGCGCGGCCCGCGGGCGATTGCATCGGCGGCGTGATGCTCAGGAGGCGTCCTCCTGGCGGGGTCCGCCCCGTTCACTGAGAATGTTGTCGACCAGGCCGTATTTCAAGGCCTCGTCGGCATCCATGAAGCGATCGCGGTCGGTGTCCGTCTCCAGCTTCTTCAGGGTCTGGCCCGGCATACGGGCCAGGATACGGT
>JBJKSR010000033.1:0-6277 GCA_046703965.1 Gammaproteobacteria bacterium
CGTCCAACCAGATGGCGCGGGCCGCGGCCCTGCTCGTGGCCGAACAGCCCGGGGGGCAATACAACCCCCTGTTCATCTACGGCGGAGTCGGCCTCGGCAAGACCCACCTGATGCACAGCCTGGCCAATCATCTCAAGCAGCCGGGCGGAAACAACCGGCGGGTTGCCTACGTCCAGTCGGAACGCTTCGTCAACGATATGATCCGGGCCCTGCAGCACAACCGGATCGATGCGTTCAAGGAACGGTACCGTTCGCTCGATGTCCTGTTGATCGACGATATCCAGTTCTTCGCCCACAAGGAGCGGTCGCAGGAGGAATTCTTCCATACCTTCAATACGTTGATGGAAGGCCGGCACCAGATCGTGCTGACCAGCGACCGCTATCCGAAGGAGATCACGGGCCTGGAAGAACGGCTGAAGTCGCGTTTCGGCTGGGGTCTGATTGCCTCGGTCGACCCGCCGGAGCTGGAAACCCGCGTCGCGATCGCCATGAGCAAGGCGCAGCAGCAGGGCGTCGAGCTGCCGGAGTCGGTCGCCTTCTTCCTGGCTCAGCGGATCAGCTCCAACGTGCGCGAACTCGAGGGCGCCCTGCGGCGCGTCCTGGCCACCGCCCGCTTCACCGGGCGACCGGTCACTCTCGATCTCGCCCGCGGCGCGCTGCGCGACCTGCTGGCCGTGCAGCAGAAGCTGGTCACGATCGACAACATCCAGCGGACGGTGGCCAATTACTTCCGCATCCGCACCGCCGATCTGTGCTCGAAGAACCGGTCACGCTCAATCACGCGACCTCGCCAGGTGGCCATGTCGCTGGCCAAGGAGCTGACGCGGCACAGCCTTCCCGAGATCGGCAGCGCCTTCGGTGGACGCGATCACAGCACCGTGCTTCACGCCTGCCGGAAGATCCGTGAACTGCGCGCCGCCGATGCCCGCCTGGATGACGATTACCAGAACCTCGTCAAGCAACTTTCGGTATAGAGTACGCGACAAGGTGTGGATAAACTGTCGACAATTGGAATGACGACGGTTATCCACAATTCATCAACCGGATACAACCGGGTTGCAAGCTGGAGTTTGTTTTATAAGTGGTTGTTTTATAAGAAAAACAACACAATATCAACGAATCCACAGCACTTATTATGATGACTGGGTGATATATGGAAATTGAATTATTACGCGAAGAACTGCTGCCTTCCCTGCAGGCTGTGATCGGTGTGGTAGAGCGCCGGCAAACGATACCGATCCTGGGGAATGTCCGAATCGAGGTCGAATCCGACAAGGCTGTCGGGCTCGTAACCACGGATCTGGAAGTGGAAATGCACGCGCAGATCGACTCGGGGGGCAAACAGGCCGGCGCTGCCACCGTACCCGCGCGCAAGCTCCTGGATATCTGCCGCGCCTTGCCGGAAGGCGCGAGCGTGCGTCTGAGCCAGGAGGAAGGGCGGGTGCGTGTCAGTTCGGGACGCAGCCGCTTCGTACTCGCATCGCTTCCCGTGGATGAGTTTCCGACGGTCGGCGACCTCGACCAGGGCCTGCGCTTCAGCATCGAGCGCGACGTGCTCGCGGAGCTGTTGAAGCGGAGCGCCTTTGCGATGGCCCAGCAGGATGTGCGCTACTACCTTACCGGTCTGCTCCTGGAGATTTCGCCGCAACGCCTCCGCGCCGTGGCCACCGACGGACATCGCCTGGCCTTGTGCGACGCCGAGGAAGCGCCGCGGGTCGACGAGGAAAAGTCCGCCATCCTGCCTCGCAAGGCGGTCATGGAACTCGAGCGCCTGCTGGGACAGAGCGACAAGAGCGTAACCATCACCCTGACCGGGACGCATGCCCGCTTCGACTTCGGCTCGCTGGTCATGACCACCAAGCTCATCGACGGCCAGTTCCCTGATTACGACCGGGTTATTCCGCAATCGTGCAACAAGCGTCTGCTCGCCGATCGGGAGCCGTTGCGCGAGGCGTTGACCCGGGTGGCGATCCTGGCCAACGAGAAGTTCCGCGGGATTCGCCTGGAGGTCTCGACGGACGGCTTCACGCTGGCCGCCCACAATCCGGAGAACGAGGAGGCCGAGGAATCGGTATCGGCGCGTTATGAAGGCGAGCGTCTCACGATCGCGTTTAACGCCAGTTATCTGCAGGATGCCTTGTCCGCGCTCAATGGCGAGACCGTGGAATTCCAGTTCACGGATGCCAATTCCAGCGCGCTGCTGGGTGTTCCCGACACGACGCGCTACCGTTACGTCATCATGCCCATGCGGCTGTAAGCCGGCGGACGGGTGAAGGGCCGGCCGGCGCCCAATCCTTCCGGGGCGGAAGGATCAACCAGTCCATGACGCACCTGACGGAAGTTCACCTCGAAAACATCCGCTGTCACGCGGAGGTCGACGTCGTTCCCGAAGAGAGCGAGTGGGTGGTACTCGCGGGGGGCAATGGGTCGGGCAAGACGAGCATCATGGAGGGCATCTACTGCGCCGCCCGGGGCCGTTCCTTTCGGAGTCCCAGCGTCGGAGAGGTCATCCGCGGGGGGCAAGACAGCGCCCGGATCCTGATTCGTGCCCGAGACGGTACGGCCCACGTTCTGGGGATGGAGCTGCAGACCCGCCAGCGGAGGGTCCATCTCGACGGGGCGGCCGCAGACCTGACGGCGATTGCCGAGGCGGTACCCGTGGAATATCTGGGGGGCGAGACGACCCGCCTGGTTCAGGGTACGCCGGCGACTCGGCGGCGCTTCATGGATTGGGCGTTGTTTCACGTGGAACCCCAGTTTCTCCCGGCCTGGCGGGATTGGTACCGGGCGCACCGGCAGCGCAATGCGTTGCTCAAGGCGCAGGCCGATCGTGCCGAGTTGGCCCCCTGGACCGAGGCCGTTATTCGCTACGGTGAAGTTGTTTCCGCGTTGCGGGGGGACCTCGTCCGGAAATTGAGCCAGGGATTCGAACACATGGATAAGCCCCGTGCGCTGGTCGGGCTGCAACCCGCCTTCCGCCGGGGCTGGCGGGGGACGTCCCTGCGGGCGGCGCTGGAGGCGAGCGCGGGCCGCGAGATGCATGCGGGGCGGGCGGTCGCAGGACCGCAACTCGACGACTGGGTGTTGGAGGGGGACCTTTCCGGGACCACGTCGCTATCCCGGGGCCAGGCCAAACTGGCCAGCTTGATGCTTTTCCGCTGCCAGGCCGACATCATGCGGGGCAAGTCGAGGCGCCCGGTGCTGCTGATTGACGATGTTGCGGCTGACCTGGATCCCGCGGCCCTGCGTAGTGTGATCGGGCTTTGGGCGGGCTTGGGCTTGCAGGTCTGGTTGTCGGTGCTGGCGGACGATATCGGGCTGGAATTACCCGGTCGGGCTGCGAGGTTCCACGTGGAACACGGGAAGCTGGAACGCCAGGAGTAAACCCGTGGAAAACGGACACGAACATAGTATAATAATGTGTTAGTCGACTCAGGTCTTCTCCATGGCCGAAACCGCTGAATACACATCCAAAAATATTAAGGTTCTTAAAGGGTTAGACGCAGTCCGCAAACGTCCCGGCATGTACATCGGGGACACCGATGACGGCACCGGCCTGCACCACATGGTCTACGAGGTGGTGGACAACGCCATCGACGAGGCCCTGGCGGGCTATTGCCGCGAGGTGGTCGTCACCCTCCACGCCGACGGCGGCGCGTCGGTCAGCGACGACGGCCGCGGCATCCCGGTCGATATGCACGAGGAGGGGATTTCGGCGGCCGAGGTGATCATGACCACCCTGCACGCCGGCGGCAAGTTCGACGATAACGCCTACAAGGTCTCGGGCGGCCTGCACGGCGTCGGGGTCTCGGTGGTCAATGCCCTGTCGGACACGTTGACGCTGAGCATCGCACGCGACGGGCACCACTATGAGCAGGTCTACCACCTGGGCGTTCCGGAGACGCCGCTACGGGACCTGGGTGAAACGTCGGCAACGGGCACCACGGTGCGCTTCCTGCCCAGTCCCACGGTGTTCACCGACATCGAATTCAAATTCGATACCCTGGCGCATCGTCTGCGCGAACTCGCTTTCCTGAATTCGGGCGTGCGCATCGTCCTCCGCGACGAGCGCGACGAGCGCGAGGAAGTCTTCCTCTACGAGGGCGGCATCCAGGCGTTCGTGAAGCATCTCAACCGCAACCGCACCGCCCTGCACCCGAACATCTTCTACTTCAGCGCGGAGCGCGACGACGTTACGGTCGAATTGGCGATGCAATGGAACGACAGCTACCAGGAAAACGTGTTCTGTTTCACGAACAACATCCCTCAGCGCGATGGGGGTACGCACCTCTCCGGATTGCGCGGCGCGCTGACGCGCACCATCAATCAGTACGCGGAACAAGAGGGACTTTCCAAGCGTGCCAAGGTCAGCCTCAGCGGCGACGACACGCGTGAAGGCCTGACCGCCGTGCTTTCCGTCAAGGTGCCCGACCCGAAGTTTTCCTCGCAGACCAAGGACAAGCTGGTGTCGTCGGAAGTCAAGGGCATTGTCGAAAGCCTGACCAGCGAGAAGCTCTCGGAATATCTGCTCGAGCACCCGGTCGAGGCCAAAGCGGTGATCGGCAAGGTGGTGGAGGCCGCGCATGCCCGCGAGGCGGCACGCAAGGCGCGCGAGATGACGCGGCGCAAGGGCGCCATGGATGTGGCCGGCCTGCCCGGCAAGCTCGCCGACTGCCAGGAACGCGATCCCGCGCACAGCGAGTTGTTCATGGTGGAGGGCGACTCCGCGGGAGGCTCGGCGAAGCAGGCCCGCGACCGCCGGACCCAGGCCATCTTGCCGCTCAAGGGCAAGATCCTGAACGTGGAACGCGCGCGCTTCGACCGGATGCTGTCCTCGATCGAGGTGGGCACGCTGATTACGGCGCTCGGCTGCGGCATCGGAAAGGATGAATTCGACCCCGAGAAGCTCCGCTACCACCGCCTGATCATCATGTCCGACGCCGATGTGGACGGCGCCCATATCCGAACGCTGCTGCTGACGTTCTTCTATCGGCAGATGGGCGAACTCGTCAAGCGCGGACACGTCTACATCGCTCAGCCGCCCCTGTACAAGGTGAAGTCCGGCAAGAAGGAAACCTACATCAAGGACGAGGCGGCGCTGGCGCAGCACCTCCTGCACAGTGCGCTCGAGGGCGCGGAATACCGCCCGCGCTCCGGCGCGGATGCATTGACGGCGGAAACCCTGGGCGGGCTCGCACGCGAGCATCTCGTGGTCGAGCGCGTCATCGATCGCCTGGCGCGCCGTCACGAACGCGAAGCGCTGGAGGCGCTGCTCGATGTCCCGGTGGTGGACGAGGCGCTGTGGGGCGATGCCGCCGCAGTCACGGCCTGGATGCAGGAATGGAAAGCGGCTACCCAGGCGCTCGGAGGCGACGGCGCGCAGTATGAGTTCACGCTGGCGGAGGACCGGCAGGCGGTGACCATCGCGCGCTACAAGAACGGCGTGCGCAGTGAAGACCGCTACCTGCGTGCGTTCTTCCTCAGCCCCGAATACCAGACCCTGGCGCGCCACGTCGCGCGACTCGAAGGCGTGGTCGGCAAGGACGCGGAGATCCGCCGCGGCGACCGCGCCGAGACGGTTGCCCGCTTCAGCGACGCGGTCAAGTGGCTGTTGGCCGATGCCCAGCGCGGCGTGTCCGTCCAGCGTTACAAGGGCCTGGGCGAGATGAATCCCGAGCAGCTGTGGGAGACGACGATGGATCCCGCCACGCGTCGCCTGGTCCAGGTCCGCATCGAGGACGCGGCCGCGGCCGACGAGGTGTTTACCACCCTGATGGGTGACCAGGTCGCCCCGCGCCGCGAATTCATCGAAAAGAACGCGCTCGCCGTCGCCAATCTCGATATCTAGACGGTCCGTCCTGCATCGGATCCGGCAGGGGTGGCCTGGTGGAAGCGCAATCTCCATCCCCTGTCGGTTCGTTGCCACAGCGACGATCGCCGTGCGAGCGACATCGGCGCCCCTGCGCCGTCGACCCGGCTCGATTGGTAAGTCAGCAGAGCCAGGCCGTCCGCGATCAGGTGGATGCGGAAATCCCGGGCCCTGATCTTCGCTGCCGTTCTCGCCCCGGGGACCAATCGCAGAACGTCTCGCTTGTTGTAAAGCCGCCCTGAACGCCCGATCTCCAGGAACTCGTCATGGAGGTATCCCTCCAGCCGATCCGGGTCGCTGCGGACTTCCTCCTGAAGCAATTCCTTTTCCAGCCGGGCCAGGCGCAAGAGCAGGTCCGCGTCCATCGGGGTCCTCTATCCGGACCCGGCCTGGTAGCCGATGCTGATC
>JBJKSR010000034.1:0-5278 GCA_046703965.1 Gammaproteobacteria bacterium
GCCCGCAGCCGATCGAGGCATTCGCGACCTCCTGCGCTGGAAGCTGGGCGGGCGACCTGCCGCGTGGCCCCGGTCGGTTCCCGCAAGACAGGCGGTTCCGGATGCGGCCGTCGCAGGATTACGGGCCACCGTCGTCGGCCATGCGAGCGTGCTGATCCAGGGAGGCGGCGTCAACGTCCTTACCGACCCGGTATGGTCGAAACGAGCGAGCCCGCTCCCGTTTGGTGGTCCCCGACGCGTGTGGGCGCCCGGCGTGGCATTCGAAGCTTTACCGCCAATCGACGCGGTGCTGCTCAGCCACAATCATTATGACCATATGGACCTGTCGACCCTGCGCCGTCTGCATGCCGAGCATCGCCCGCTCATCGTGACGCCGCTGGGTAACGACACGATTCTCAAGCGGGCTATTCCCGGCGTCCGGGTGGTCTCGGGAGACTGGTGGGAGCGGGTCGCGATCGGCAAGGGCGGCGAAGTGACGATCGTCCCTGCCTACCACTGGTCGGCGCGCACGGGGCGCGACCGGCGCATGGCGCTATGGTCGGGATTCGTATTGAACACGGACGGGGGGCGCGCTCATTTCACGGGCGATACCGGCTACGGCAACGGGCGCATTTTCCGGGAAGTACGGCGACGGATCGGCCGTCCCGATCTGGCGCTGATCCCGATAGGCGCCTATGCACCGCGCTGGTTCATGGGCGCACAACACATCAATCCCGACGAAGCCGTGCAGATCCTGGAGGACCTCGAGGCGGCTCGTGCCGTCGGGATCCACTGGGGGGTGTTCCGACTCACCGACGAGCGCCGGGATGAGCCGCCCGAGCTGCTGCGTGAATCCCTGGCGCACCGTGGAATTGCCGAAGACTTATTTCCTGCCGGGCAACCCGGGCTGAGTTACGAATCCGCTCCGCAGGCAGTGCCGTCGAAGTGACATGGCACCGGATCCGCGACGGGAAGCCGACCGGGACGGCGAAGGCCTCGCCGGTACTCCGGTTTGCAGGTAGCGTTCCGCACCTGGAGGCACCAATGATGGAGAACTTCGCGTGGCCTTTATAGTTCGCAACGAGGCGTACGACGCCCTTATCCGTGAAAATTTTTCGCGGCAGGACCTCATGCGGACTCTCGGCGCCGAACTTGTTCACGTCGCCCCCGGCGAGGTCAGCATCGCAATGCCTTACTCACGCAAGTTCTGCCAACAAAACGGCTTTCTTCATGCCGGAACGATCAGCAGCATTGCCGACTCGGCGAATGGCTATGCGGCGCTTACGCTGTGCGAGGCCGACACGGACGTGCTTGCCGTCGAGTTCAAGATCAATCTGCTCGCGCCGGCCAGGGCGCCCCGTTTTCTGGCGGAAGGGCGCGTGCTTCGCTCGGGGCGAACGCTCGCGGTGTGCCTTGCCCAGGTCTACGGTCTGGAGGGTACGCAGCGCACCGCCGTAGCCACGATGCTTTCGACCCTCATCCACCGGCCCGCGACTTCGAGCTGATACCGGCGGCGGGTGACGGTCCCGCCGGCAATCCCGCGGATGGGTCGGCCGACGAGGTATTGCAGGCGGAAGAGGGCGCTTTGCTGATATACAGTGTCGCGGTGGATCCGGGACGTCGGCACCGGGGGGCACGGCACCTTCCTCATGCGGGTCGCAGAGAAGGAGGCCGCCAAGCTCGGAATTTCCCGTATTCGACTCTATACCAATGTTCTCATCAAGGAGAATATCGAGATCTACCGTAAGCTCGGCTACCGGAAAGTGGGTCGCGAGCCATACGAGGACTCGATCCTGGTGCACATGGCCAAGGTCTTGGGGCCGTAGAGCCACCCGGAGGCGGCTTACGTCGTCTACGCCACATCAGGTCGCGTGGCCGCCGGCTGCCTCTTTACGAAAGGGCCCGCGCTACAGGAACGTCAATCCTGCGCGGTGAGAAGACGCAGGCTCTTCTTTACTGCGTTTGCGAACTGGTCGTGGTCGCGTCTATAAATTGCGTTACGTTGCGGTGCAGCTTCTCCAGGGAAGGCACGTGCAGGTACACCATGTGTCCGGACTTGTAAAAATGGTAGCTGATGTTCTTTTGCAGCCTCTGCGGAATTGGCAGGTGATGCATCACGAAAACTGCCGCATAAAACGGGGTGGCAAGATCATAGTACCCGGCATTGAGCATTACATGAAGCTTGGGATTGTGCTTCATTTCCCGCGACAGGTCGATCATCACATTGGGAATGACTCTCGTGTGCTTGCCGAAGCCTTCGGGTCTATGCTGCCAATCCCAATCACGGCCCACCGGGTACGTCGCCCGGTAATGCTCCGTCGTTCTGTAGTGCAGCGTCGTTCGTACGTAATGATTGAACAGCGACACGATTGCGGACGAGATCGATGCGCCGGTAGGGTCGTACTGGATCCGCTCGCTCAGGGGGTCCATCGACGGTCCCGTGTAACGCGAATCGAGCCTGCCGATGGTCGTATCGGACTTGGTCAACAATTCTTTTTCAAATTGAACGGCCTGAACACGCAGATTCGCCTTGAGGAGATAGTCTACGGGCAAGCCGATATAGTCGTGCAGGCGCCGGGCCGTTTCCAGACGTTCCGAATCGCTAAGGGTCGAGCCGGCAAACAGAGCGTCGGCATAAGAGCCCAGTGCGAACTTTTCGACCTTGGGCAATAAATCGGAAAGCTGCGGGAAACGATGGTCCAGTTTGTGGTGATACCAGGCAGCCGCGGCATAGGTGGGGAGGGCCAACTCGTAAGGCAGATCGATACCGGGCGTAAAGCGGGCCTCGTCCGTGCTGGTGCTGAAGTTGAGTATGGCGGACAGAAGCATGATGCCGTTCAGGTCAATGTCGTATTTCCGTTGCAGCAGCCTGCTGAGCACCACGGTGCGAGTCGTTCCGTAGCTTTCTCCAAACAGGTACTTGGGTGAATTCCAGCGATGGTACTTGGACAGGAAATCGGTAACGAATCTGGCGAAAGCGCCGGCGTCCTCGTCGATGCCATAGAACTCCTTCGGGGTACCGGCGCCGTGCTGCTTGCCGGTAACTATGCGGCTGAAGCCCGTACTGGGAGCATCGACGAACACCATGTCGGTGGCATTGAGAAGCGAATACGGATTGTCGGTCAGGCGATACGGCGCGGGCGGCGAATGGGCGTGATTCGGAAGGACGACCCTGCGAGGTCCGAAGGCCGCCATGTGCAGCCAGATACTCGAGGAGCCCGGCCCGCCGTTGTAGAAAAATGTTATCGGGCGTTTGTCCGTATTGGCGTCGCCGTTCCTGAAATATGCAACATAGAAGATCCTGGCCGTCGGGGCGTGTTCCTTGTTATGCAGCGTGAGAGTGCCGGCGACGGCTGTATAGCGAATGCGTTGTCCTCCGATCCGCACCGACGATTGCGTCGTAGCCGTTGTCGCATGGTTCGGGATGCGGGTTGAGCCGTTAGTGGCGGCGTAGGCGGACGGAACGATTAGCGCTGCGATCAGGATTGCTGCCGGAAAACGGCGAGCGGCAAAACCAGTGGCCATGAAGGTACACCCAGGGTCAGGCGGCGAATATACCTCGGCAAGCCGGTACGGGGCAACTGACCCGGTCCGTCATGCAGTGGACCACCCCCGGCGCTGCGGGACACGCGTGGCCTGCGATTCGATTCCTGCGGGTTTTCACGCCGCCTCGACCGTGATACGTCCCAGACCTGTTGGGCGGGAAGCGGTCGTTTGAAGATCACGCAGATTTTTCGAAAGTCGACCCGTGTTATCCGACGATGGCAAATCGCGATATGATTGATCGGGTGCGCTCGCCATGGCCCTTGACGTGTAGATGGGGAAAAGAGCGGGGGGCAACCGGGTTGCTTTTTGCGGCGGGTGATCGGAGCAGAACATAATCGGAAACCGTGGATGTGGATTTTGCCGGTTCTCGCAGTCCTGGCTTTTGTGGGCTACCTTGCGGCAGATATCGCTCTGCACTTTCTTCCCACGGGCCTGAATCCGGTGCAGTCTGCTCTCAGCCACTATGCGACATCGCCGTATCGCCGGGTGGCCCAGGTCGCCAGCCTCTCCCATATCGGTGGAGTTGTTCTCCTGTGTGTCGCGCTGACGGTCTCCGTTGGCATACCTCCGCTGAGCCGTGCGGCTATCGGTGCATTGGCCCTGGTCGCCGCGACACGGCTTGGCGCTCGCATCTTCCCGCTCGATGCCCCGGGCACTCCTGCGACTTGGCACGGCCGGGTCCACTTCGTGTTTGCGGCGATTATTTTCGTAGCGTCGGCCGTTGCCATTGAACGTATAACGCGGGATCTTGGGCGGTTGCCGAGATGGCATCCGTTGCTGCCGGCACTCACGGCTTTCGCTCAGGCGAGCCTTTGGCTTCTGGCTGTTACGGCCCTGACCTGGTTTGTGCCGCCCTTACGAAGAGTGTTCGGGCTGGGTGAGCGGATGTTCATGCTGGTCATCACGGCTTGGCTGCTGATTGTATCCGGGTATCTGAGCGTGCTTGGATTGGGGGTCGGGTGAGTCGGTCAAGGCGATACGACGAGTTCGAAGCGTCGTTTCCAGGCACCGGCGGGCTCCGGTCTTCCGGTGGCGATGCAGTCCGGAGATTTGTGCGAACGGCCGGCCTCGACCTGGTTTGAACGTTTGCCATGGAAGGCGCCGTTGACCGACGGTTCAGGGCCGGACAACGAAGTCGGGCTGAAGACTTGAAGGCGGTCGTTCGGGCCGATTGAAATCCGGGTATCCAGTTCCCGCCTGCGTGGGGGGGGCGGGGGCTGGACAGGACCGGGCCAATAGCTGTATAAATATCCAGTACTGGATTTATATACAGGTGCCCCATGGGTGAGCCCCTGACCCGCCGTCAGCATGAAATCCTCGATCTGATCCGGTCTTCCATCGAGGAAACCGGGATGCCGCCGACGCGCGCGGAACTCGCCACGGCGCTGGGCGTCGCCTCGGTCAATGCCGTCGAGGACCACCTGAAGGCGCTCAAGCGCAAGGGCGCCATCACCCTTACGCCGGGCGCCGCACGGGGCATCCGTCTCGCCGAAGAGCCCGGTATTCCCGTCATCGGACAGGTCGCCGCGGGTTCGCCCCTCCTGGCCGAGGTGTCGATCGAGCGCCGCCTGGGCCAGAGCCCCAGCCTGATCACGCCGGCCGCGGATTATTTCCTGCGGGTGCGGGGCAACAGCATGGTGGGTGCCGGCATCCTCGACGGGGATCTCGTGGCCGTGCGTCGCACCAGCGAGGCACGCATCAACCAGATCGTCGTCGCAAGGCTCGATGACGAGGTCACGGTCAAGCGTTACCG
>JBJKSR010000035.1:0-3646 GCA_046703965.1 Gammaproteobacteria bacterium
CCATGCCGACGTGCTTGGGCGCACCGCCGAGGGCATCCGCATCATCGACTGGAAGACGACGCGGCGCGAGGACTCCGGCTACTGGCCGCAGATGATGGGCTACGGCGCGGCGGCTTCGTATGACGACACGCGCGTCGGCAACGATGCCGCGGTCGAACTGGTGGTGGCATTCCTGCGCGACGGCTCCGTGGATATACGCACGGAAACGGCGGGCTCGCTGGAAGACTGGGCAACGGACCTGACGGACAAGATCGGCCTGGGCCTCACCGACTACCACCCCGGCGACTGCTGCACCTTCTGCGGGGGCCGCTGGCAGTGCCAGGCTCGGCTCGACGGGCTCAAGCAGACCTCAGCGCTGGTGGGTTTGGAGAACGCGGGGCTTCCCGCCGACCCCAGCCACTTCATCGACGTGTGGGAGCGCCTTGCCGGGCTTCTCAAGGCAGGCGACGAATTGCAACGGCTTCTCCGGCAGGAAGTCTTGCTACGAGGCGGGGTTGCGTTTGGCGAGAAGGCCCTCAACATCGTCGAGCAACGGCGCGAGGACATCGAGGTCGAGAAGGCGTGGCCGATCATCTGCAAGGCCGTGCCGGAAGACAAACTGGCATCCGTCCTCAGCGTCCGCAAGACGAACCTGCTGGACGTAGTGGCCGAACGCGCCAGTCGTGGGCAGAAGAAGGCGGCCAAAGACGAACTGATGGAAAGTCTCAGGGAGACGGGAGCCGTCACTGAGACGGTTGTCACAACCGTGCGGCTGGGTGCCGCGAAGGAGGAGGCATGAGCGAGGAAAACATGGCGGTCCAAGAGGACCGAGAAACAGCGCTGGCGAAGTTCATTCCAAACGCCCCGGTGGGCTCGCAGGGCACGCTCAAGGCCCTTCTGGCGCGGGCCGATGTTATCGAGGCCATACGCGAGGTCGCGCCGCGGCACCTGACGCCGACCCGGATTCTGAAGATGGTGGCGATGGCGGCGAGTCGGGAGCCAAAGATTCTCCAGTGCACCCAACTCTCAATCATCAAGTGCGCGATGATCTCAAGCGAACTGGGGCTGGAGTGCTCAGGTTCGCTCGGCATGGCATATCTTGTCCCGTTCTGGAACAACAAGGCCAAGCCGGCGGCGCTGGAGGCGACGTTCATACCAGGCTATCGCGGGCTGATGGACCTTGCCATGCGCGGCAACCCGGAGATTGCCTACATCGACGCCCAGACAGTGCACAAGGATGACGACTTCCAGTATGAGCTGGGGCTTAACCCGATTCTCCGTCACGTCCCGCGGTCTATCGAGGCCCCAACGCAGGACAACATCGTGGCTGCCTACGCAGTGGTGCGGTTCAAGACCGGCCCCGGCCCATACAAGGTCATGTATACGCAGGAGATTGAGCAGATTCGGCATATGTCAAAGCAGCCGGACTCGCTCATGTGGACGAAGCGGTGGGGGGAAGGCGCGAAGAAGACCGTCGTGCGGCAACTCGCCAAGTACCTGCGGCTCTCGCCGGAAATGGCGCGCGCTATCGAGATCGACAACGAGGTGGATGGCCTCGAATTGGAGATTAGACCCCCGCTTGCGCCGACCAACGGCCGCAAGCCGCTCGCCGAGGCGTTCACCTGCGCCCCTGAGAGCCCCGAGGAGCCGCCCGAGACCGTCGAGCCGACCCCGGAGCCGGAGGAGGTCATCGACGTGACGCCTGAGCGCGCTCCGTTCGACGACGTGGTGTTGCCAAAGGCGACTGACTTCGAGTTGGAGGGGTAGGCCATGAAACCGAGCGAATGCAAACCGGGGATGCGTTACCGCGTGACCGCGGTAACGGGAGGTTCGCGGTGGGAGGTTGGCGATGAGTTCAGGGCGATCCGCCTTATGTGTATGGCCCACGATGGCGAGCCGTTACGCGACGGCCTGTACGAGGTCGAGCCGGTCGAGCCGGTCAAGCCCATGACGTTCGAGGAGTTCGTGGAGAAGTACGCGGCGCGAGTGCGGGCGATAAACCCGTCAGCGACCTTTGTTCGGCGCATCTACCCCAACGATCACGAGAGTTGGCGTGCGGAAGAAGCACCTCATTCCCTCGGGTACTGTTTCGACGGGTTCGGACGCCGGGGCGAGGTTGCGCAAGCGGCGATTAGGGACGTAGACGCGTGGCTGGCGAAGCACGAGAAGCCGAACGAAGCCGCCTTCATCGTCAACGCCAACACGGAGGCGACTCGCGGCGAGGCGGCCCTGCCGTTCCAGCGCGCCGACGGCTCGGTCGTGGGGCTTACCGCCGCCGAGGTCGAGGAGATGCTCAAGGCGCGGGCAAGCTGCAAGTAATGCTTTAGAGTTCGATTCGCCGGGCGTGAGCGCGCCGCCTTGGAATGCGGAAGATCAGGGGGAAGCGTGGTTCGCTTAGGCCGTTGCAGAAAATCCAAGATTTCTCTTGCGCGCCACGCGGGGGCGTGTTATAAGGGCCTCCAGCATGGTATACAAGAGGCATATTACCAGAAGCAAACAAGGCCCGCCGCCGGGGATGCCATGTCTTTGCGCCACGCGCGCAACCTCTTGTGCACCATGCTACCGGCGGCGGGCCTATTTCTTTCCTCGCAACGGGGAAAGGGGGGCCGAGCATGAAACTCGGGACGCCGCGCCACCCGAAGTTCATCGCCCTGATGAAGGCACTTGGTCTCACGCGCATTCAGACAATCGGATTGCTGGAACTCCTGTGGGCGTTCACCATCGAGTTCGCTCCTGACGGGGCCATTGGCAAGTTTCCCGACGCTGTGCTTGCCGATGCGGTCGAGTGGGAAGGTGATCCCCACGCCCTGATCGAGGCTCTCACTGCCGAGCGCAGCCGCTGGCTTGACCGGTGCGAGGTTCACCGCCTGCTGATCCACCACTGGCCCGAGCACGCGCCCGACTATCTCAAAAAACCCGCGCAAAGAGGCCAGTTTTCGTTTGTTTTAGCGCCTGTCCAGGCGTGTCCGGACAACGGCGGCCACTGTCCGGACAACGGCGGCCACTGTCCGGACAACGGCGGCCACTGTCCGGACAACGGCGGCCAACGGCTGCCCACCATGCCATGTCATGTCATGCCATGCCATGCCATGTCGAGTGACGTTGTCCGGACAGTGCCGGACAACGAACCCTCTCTCTCCCCTGTGTCGCCCTTGTCAGACTTCACCGCCCACGAAAAGGCCATCGCGGAGTACGCCTGTGGAGCTGTCAAACCCGCGCGCTCGCTCCTCGGCTACGACCACGACGAACTGCGGGCGGTGCTACTGGCCGCGCAGGACATGGCGGGGCAGGTCCAGGAGGGCGCCGTCGAGCGAACGCTCGAGCCGCTGCGGCAGAGAAAACCGAACTGCCGGACGCCGGAAGGGTTTCTCGGGTACTGTCGGTCGCAACTCCAGCAGGCGGCGCGGGGCGGGGGAGACGGCGACGTGGCGGAGATCGCCAGGAGGATACGCGAGGGATGATGCGGGACGAGTTCACGATGCGCTTCAGTCGGGTACTTGCGCGTGCTCGGATACACGCGGACGAGGCGAAGGCGCTGGCGGGTAACTGGTGGCCCAAGTTCAGGCGCTTTTCCGGATCGACCCTCGACCGCGCGGTCACGGACATGCTGTCCGAGGGCGCGAAAGTGACGGTGGTGGCGGTCCTGGGCAAGTGCCGCGACCTGGAG
>JBJKSR010000036.1:0-4370 GCA_046703965.1 Gammaproteobacteria bacterium
CTGTCGACGCCGCCGGTGAACTTGCCGATGATGGTGTAATCCTCGGGCCTCTTGAGCGTGACGGAAGCGAGCTCAGGCGGCGGCACCGCCGCAGCTTTGCCCGCCAAGGCCCCATAAGTGAGTGCCCGGCCGCTCGGCCGGTGCCGCACTGCCCCAGCGCGGGCCTCGCACTCGCCCGTTGGGACGCCCCAGCTGCGGGCGGCGGCGGTAATGAGCATCTCGCGTCCGGCCGCGCCGATGCGCTGCATCGGAATCCAGTTGAGCGGCGTTGCCAGGCTGCCGCCGGCGAACTGGAACTTGTAGAGCGGATCGAGCAACGCCAGCTTGACACGCACATTCTTACACTCGACGTCCAAATCCTCGGCGATCAGCATCGGCAACGTGGTCTTCATGCCCTGGCCGATCTCGGGATTCTTGGCGACGATCGTGACGATGCCATCCGGCGCGATGTTGATGTATGCACCGACCAGCGATTCGTCCGCGGACGCGTTGCTGGTGAACCTCAACGTCAGCAGCAATCCGCCTCCTGCAGCGAGCCCGGCAGCCAGGAAGGCGCGGCGCGAGAGCCGCAGAGCCGGCTCATCTGCCGCCGGGGGCCTCTCCGGAACATTTCCGTTGGTCATGACTTTACCTCCTGCAGATTGGCAGTCGGTAGCGCGGCCGCCCGGTCGATGGGCGCTCGGATGCGCGCCTCGGCACGGCGGCGGCGGCGGTTGCCGCTCATCGCTGAGTCGATGTCTTGGTTTGTGGTTCTCGGTCCGGGCGTCCGCAGTGCCGTCGACACCATCACCGGGCCGGCCTGGCAATAGCCGCATTGATCGAGCGCCGGCCACGCATCCTTGGCCCTTCGTCCCCCCGCAGTGCCGCTGAAATCCTCGATGCCAGCAACCGGAGCGTCGCCTGCGCTCGAGATCGGTGTCACGCGCGCGCGCGCAGGGACGCCGTTCGGGTGAACGGTGCAGGCGCCGCAGAGCGCAAAGTCGCTGCCGCGCTTGGTGCTCGTGAGCTGCACGTCATCGTGCAGCACCCAGAGCAGGAGTGTGTCCGGATCGGACTCGACGATTCGGCTCTTGCCACTGACTGGGATGGAATGCCTCATGAGGTTCTCCGTCCAGATCGCGCCGTCCGTCAACTGTCTCTTGGGTTGACGCCAGAAGTATATGCGGAAGACGCCAGCCGGCCATGACGCTCAGGAGGTGCTTGCACGCAGGCGGAATCGCCCACGCTTCCGATCAACGCCCGTGACCCCGCGCACCGCAAAGGCAGCGGTCATGCCGTTCGAATCGCGAGCGGGGGTGCTCACGCGAAACGGTGTGGTCGTGTCCTCAAAAAGCACTGGCGGGGATTGGATTCGCAAATCTCTGCACAAGATGTGTGCTGCGCCGGATGGCAGATCCTTGAGCGGTACGTCCGATGGAGAAGCAACGAGCGTCAACTCGCGGTGGATATCTGATGCGTGATGCACGAGCATCTAATGCATGCGCACCACCCTCGATATCGCGGACGACGTACTCCAGGCCGCCAAGGACTTGCTGGCCTTTGAGGCGGGGCGCGGGAGGGCGGTCACAGTCTCCGGCATCTGTGTACCTCTGGCGCGGCAAGCTCCGGCGGAATCGAACTGCACGCCTGAGCCTCCGACGCTTTTCGGGTGTAATCGGGCGTCAGAATAGGCTTGGATAAATGGGCGTAAATGGGCGTATATTTAGGTGTGAGCCAGAGCCACCTCAATACGGACGCGTTAACGATCACCCCGGAAATCCTCGCCCTCATCGCCGCGATTGACGAGTTCAAGGGGGCTTGGCGGGCGCTCGGGGCGATCGCGCCGGACCGGCTCCAAGCCCTGCGCAAGGTGGCCACGATCGAGAGCATCGGGTCCTCGACCCGCATCGAGGGCGCAAAGCTCTCCGACCGTGAAGTCGAGCGCCTGCTGTCCAAGCTGGAGATCAAGTCCTTCGCGACACGCGACGAGCAGGAGGTCGCGGGCTATGCCGAAGTCATGGACCTCGTGTTCCAGTCCTATCCAGAGATCACGATCACCGAGAACCATATCCGGTAACTGCACCGCGATCTCTTGTGCTACAGCACGAAAGACGATCGGCATCGCGGCAGCTACAAGACCGCGCCCAACCATGTCGCTGCGTTCGACGAGCAGGGCAATCAAATCGGCGTGGTGTTCGAGACAGAAAGCCCGTTCGAGACGCCGGGTCGGATGACTGAACTCATCGCCTGGGGTCAGGGGGCTCAAGCCGAAAGGCGGCTGCATCCGATTCTGATCGTCGCGATCTTCGTCGTAGTCTTTCTTGAAATCCATCCCTTCCAGGATGGCAACGGACGGCTCTCACGAATTCTAACCACTCTAATGTTGTTTCGGGCGGGCTATGTCTACATGCCATACGCCTCGCTCGAAAGCGTGATCGAGCAGAGCAAGGAAAGCTATTACCTCGCGCTGCGCCGAACCCAGGCGATGATCCACAGCAAGCGACCTGATTGGCAGCCCTGGATCCTGTTCTTCCTGCAGGCGCTCGAGCGGCAGAAGAACCATCTCGCCGCCAAGATCGAGCGCGAGTAGATCGTCGTCGCGCAACTGCCGGAGTTGTCGGTGCGCATTCTCGATTTCGCGCGCGAGCACGGCCGGGTGAGCGCCGGCGACATGGTGCGGCTAGCTGGCGCCAGTCGCAATACGCTGAAGCAACAATTCCGTCACCTCGTAGAGCGCGGCTATCTTACCCGCCACGGCGGCGGTCGCACGACCTGGTACATCTTGCGGTAGAGAGAGGGAACGGGCCAGCGACGGGTCCTCGCGGATCAGCCAGCCGTGTCGCTGATCGGATCGAGGAGGCGTTCGAGACCGGTGACGTGATCCGCGCGAGGAAATACCTCACGGCGCAGATAGGACCGATGAGGGTCGATGGAACGGGAACGCGATCCGACGCTACAGCGAGCAGATGGCATTATCTGCGTCCTTGCTGAGGACGGCTGGCATCGCCCATGCACGTAAGGTTGGTAGCGGGGGCAGGATTCGCTAATATCCGCAGGCAACGTCCACTGCTGCGTGCAGCCTAAGTATTTGTTCTGTAAGGAATCCGGACGCCCTTGAGTACCATAATGGCTTGAAGCTGAAGCCTGGCCCGATGGCGGCACGGGCGCTACAGATGGACATCGTTCATCAGCAATCCAGGCGAGATGTTCAGGTTGCGGCCATTCGGGACCCGAAAACTCTGTCAACCGCAATAATTGCATATAGCAGACGGTGCTGGCATTATGCATGCATGAGCGTCCAGATTACCATCCGTGACGTGCCGGAGAAAGTGCGGCACGAGCTTGCTGCGCGAGCCGCCGCGCAGGGTCGATCCATGCAGGAGTATCTGCGAATAGCGCTGGAGCGACTGGCGACCCGGCCGACTGCGGACGCTTGGCTGAAGCAGGTGCAGCGGCGCAAGCGTGCGAGCGGGACCAAGGTCACTGCGGAGCAGATTCTGAACAGTCGCGACGCTGACCGACGGTGAGCCTCGTCGTTGATTCATCGGTCATCGTGGCTGCCCTTGTCGATTCCGGACCAGACGGTGTTTGGGCAGAAGCGGTAATCGACGATCAAGTGCTCTACGCGCCGGAGCTTGTGCGCGTAGAGGCGACAAATGTCCTCCGGCGCCTGGAACTTGCCAAGCAGATCACCACGGCTGAGGCTAACGGAGCACAAGAAGACCTGACTCAGCTTGAAATCGAGCAGTTTCCGTTTGAACCATTCGCTGGCCGCATCTGGGAGCTGCGCCATACGGTTACGAGCTACGACGCATGGTATGTCGCTGTCGCTGAGGAACTCGAATATCCGCTCGCCACACTGGATCGACGCCTGGTGAACACCGTCGGTCCGAAGTGCAGGTTCCTGACGCCCGATTCTCAATGAGTCGCCCGCCGCAGGTCAGTCGGCGGAAAGCGGCCAACGGTCGGTGACGACGGTGAGACAATCCCCTGAGAGCTGCTACTACTGCACGCCTGGTGAATCTGCCAGGATGCCGAATGGGCCTGAATGGGGCCTTCGCGCATCATACGCTGCACAATGGGGCGGTAAGCAGGCTGCTATTTTTCGTCCCGACCTATTCGGGCCCTGCCTGGTGTGTTCCGGCTCTCCTGATTCTCTTTGTTGCAAGCTTTTCCGCAACCGATAGCGCTTTGTCTGCCGGGACCTTCACATTGGGTTTGACTCCCGTATCTTCCCAATTTGTCTTAGTGATTGGGTTAACAGAACGAGCGAAGGGAATGCGAATAAAGAAATGACTGTCAATTCTATGCGGTGCCTCGAGATGTGCACCGCCACCGGTGGTTTCCCCAATCACTGTCGCCCGTTTGAGACATTGTAGGTCGTAGGCGAA
>JBJKSR010000037.1:0-6094 GCA_046703965.1 Gammaproteobacteria bacterium
AACTACGGCGGCGACACGGTAACCCTCAACATAGACGCCAAGGACGACACGCTGGGGACGACGGAACCGGGCACCACCCAGCCGTCGACCAACAACCGGGAAGTGAAGACCACCATCATCGCCAAGGACAAGCAGATCATCGTCCTCGGCGGCCTGATCAGCAAGCAGTTGCAGCAATCCCGGCAGAAGGTGCCGCTGCTGGGAGACATTCCGCAGCTGGGCAACCTGTTCCGCTACCGGTCGTCGCAGAAGACGCGCCAGAACCTGATGATCTTCCTGCGCCCGACGATCCTGCACAACACCGGCGACGCGGACGCCGTCACCTCGCCCCGCTACAATGAAATCCGCCAACTGCAGATCGGGCGCGGTTCGGTTCCGCTGCTCTCCGGCACCAAACCGCCGGTGCTGCCGCGCCTGAACGCATCCAGTGAACAGCCCACTGCGCCGGAGGCTGCGACGCTGATCATGCCGTCGACCGCCGCCACCGGCGCCGGAGGATCCCATGGCCAGTACCGCTGAAAGCCTGGGCAGCCCCACCGGCGGGCCGCCGCCGGACCTGCCCATGCATATCCCCTACGGCTTCGCCCGCCGCCACGGCGTCGTGGTGCGCGGACTCGAAGCCTCCGAGGCGCGGGTCGTGATGCGCGCCGGCGCACCGGCGGCGGGACTGATCGAGCTGCGGCGGCGGCTCGCGCGCCCCCTGCACGTGGATACCGTGCCGACCGAGGAGTTCGAGCGTCTGCTGCAGGCGAGCTACGAGGAACACCAGACGATCGAGGGCTTCGAGGAGCTGGAAGCCCACACCGACCTGTCGAGCGTCGCCAACCAGCTGCCCGAACCCGCGGACCTGCTGGAGGCCGAGGACGACGCGCCCATCATCCGCCTGATCAACGTTCTGCTCACCGAGGCCGTGCGCGAAAGCGCCTCCGACATCCACATCGAGCCTTTCGAGGACCACCTGGTGGTGCGCATGCGCGTCGACGGCGTGCTGCGTGAAGTGCTGCGTTCGCGCCGTGCCGTAGCGCCCCTGGTGGTCTCGCGCGTCAAGGTGATGGCGCAGCTCGACATCGCCGAGAAACGCCTGCCCCAGGACGGGCGCATATCGCTGAAGATCGCGGGCCGTGCCGTAGACGTACGCGTCTCGACCATCCCCTGCGGCCACGGCGAGCGCGTCGTGATGCGTCTGCTGGACAAGCAGGCCGGGCGACTCTCGCTCACCCACCTCGGGATGCCCGAGACCACGCGCAAGCTGCTCGAGAGCCTGATCGCGAAGCCGCACGGCATTCTGCTGGTTACCGGCCCGACCGGCTCGGGCAAGACCACCACGCTGTATGCCGCGCTCACGGAACTGAACAGCACGGTGCGCAACATCATGACCGTAGAGGACCCGGTCGAGTACCACCTGGACGGGATCGGGCAGACTCAGGTCAACACCCGCGTGCAGATGACCTTCGCGCGCGGGTTGCGCGCCATCCTTCGCCAGGATCCGGACGTGGTCATGATCGGCGAGATCCGCGACCTGGAAACCGCGGAAACTGCAGTCCAGGCCTCGCTGACGGGGCACTTGGTGCTCTCGACCCTCCACACCAACACCGCCGTCGGCGCCGTCACGCGCCTCGACGACATGGGCGTGGAGCCGTTCCTGCTCTCCTCCAGTCTGATCGGTCTGCTGGCCCAGCGCCTGGTCCGCCTGCTGTGCCCCGAATGCCGGGTCCCCTACTCCCCGAACGCCAACGAGCGCAAGCTGTTCAATCTCGACCCCGCGGCGGATATCACGTTCTACCGCGCGGGCGGCTGCGAGCAGTGCAACCACACCGGCTACCGGGGCCGGACCGGCATCTACGAACTCGTCGGGGTCGACGAGAAAATGCGGCGGCTGATTCACGACCGCACCAGCGAACAGGATCTGGAAGCCTATGCGCGCACCAAGACGCCGAGCATCCGCGCACACGGCTGCCAGCGCATATTGGCGGGCGAAACGAGCATCGAGGAAGTGCTCCGTGTCACGCGTGAAGACTGAGGGCCGCCCGGCATCCGGCACCCGTTCGGCTACCGTCCGCAAGGCGCCCGGGCGTGACGGACAGCACCCGTGTGCGCCGGAGCAGGTTGCCGGTTGCCGCTGTCCCGGTCCCCGCTGATGGGCGCATTCGAATACACCGCGCTGGACCGCGCTGGACGGGAAAAGAAGGGCATCCTGGAGGGCGACACCGCGCGCCTGGTCCGCCAGAAGCTCCGCGACCAGGGCATGATTCCGCTGGCGGTGGAGACCGCCGCCGAACGCGAGAAGCGGCGTGGGCGCGGCCGCGTCGGCTTCAGCGTCCGCCGCGGCGTCAGCTCCTCGGACCTGGCGCTGATCACCCGCCAGCTCGCGACCCTGGTTTCCTCGGGGCTGCCCGTCGAACTGGCACTTACCGCAGCAGCCGAACAGAACGAAAAGCCGCGCCTGCAAAGCATGTTGATGGCGGTGCGCGGCAAGGTCATGGAAGGCCATACGCTGGCCAACGCGCTGGCCGAGTTCCCGCACGTCTTCCCGGAAATTTTCCGGGCCACGGTCACGGCCGGGGAGCAGACCGGCCACCTCGACGCGGTGCTCGAGCGCCTGGCCGACTATGCCGAGAATCGACAGGACCTCGGCCAGAAGCTAACGCTCGCCCTGATTTACCCGATCCTGCTGACCGTGGTCGCCACCGGAATCGTGATCGGGCTGATGACCTACGTAGTGCCCCAGGTGACGCAGGTCTTTGTCAATATTCATCACCAGCTGCCGCTGGTTACACGGATCCTGATCGGGATCTCACAGGGCCTGCGCCACTGGTGGTGGCTCATACTGCTCGGCTTGATCGGCTCGGGGCTGGTCGTGTACCAGACCCTGAAGCGCCCCGGCCCCCGCCGGCGCTTCCACGCCTGGCTGCTGCACGCGCCGCTGGTCGGACGGCTGGTGCGCGGCCTCAACACAGCGCGATTCACGCGCACGCTGTCGATCCTGGCCGGCAGCGGGGTGCCCGTGCTCGACTCCATGCGGATCGCCGGCGACGTAATCAACAACATCCCCATGCACGAGGCCGTCACCGAAGCCGCCGATCGCGTCCGGGAGGGCGCCGCAATCAACCGTGCGCTGGCCCAGCGCAAGCTCTTCCCGCCGATGACCATCCACCTCATCGCCAGCGGCGAGCAGTCGGGCACCCTGGACGACATGCTCGATCGCGCCGCGATGAACCAGGAGCGCGAATTCTCAGGATTGGTGGCCGGCCTGATGGCCATCCTGGAGCCGGTGATGATCCTTCTGATGGGCGCGATCGTGCTGTTCATCGTGCTCGCCATCCTGCTGCCGATCTTCGATTTGAACCAGCTCGTCCACTAGGTGCACACCGGCCGGCGCCGCGAATCAGCGCAGCAGCCCCACGACCAGCAGGCAGCATCCCAGTATCGCCGCCGCCCCGTGGATCACGATCACGAACAGGGGCCTCGGCAACCGGGTCAGGCGCAAGGCGAACAGCAGGGCGCCACCGGCCAGCGTCAGGGCGAGCACCAGCGCTCCGGCGTCGAACGGCAGGCTGCGTTCCCCAGACCAGCCCAGCGTCGCCGCGGCATACACGAGGCCCACGGCAGCCATCCCCATCAGCGGGTGCACCCAGCCGGCCAGCCCCGGCGGGCGCCGGCGGGCGATACGGTAGCCGAACAGCAGCACGCCCAGGCCGGCCGCGGTCCAGGCAATCGCCATGGAAACCGGCGCGAGCGTCACTTCTCCTCCCCTGCGGACAGGTCGATGCCCAGGCTTTTCAGTTTTCGGTAAAGGTGGGTGCGCTCGAGCCCCACCCGCTCGGCCAGCCCGGCGACGCGGCCCTCGGCCAGCTTGAGCTGGGCGCTGAGGTAGGCGCGCTCGAAGCGTTCCAGCGCCTCCCTGTAGGGCAACGAGAGCAGATCTTCGCCCAGTTGCGGCGCCGCCGGCAGGGTCGAGGCGAGCACGGCATCGACCTCCTCGATCTCGACCATGGCGTTGTTCTCGGTGGCCAACAGGCGCCGGATCACGTTGCCGAGTTCCTGCAGGTTGCCCGGCCAGCCATGGCGGCGCAGGCGATTGATCGCGGCGACGCCGAACTGGCGGAACGTGTAGCCCTCGTGGTCCGCCAGCGTTTCCACGTAGTGGCGGATGATCTCGGGAATGAAATCGCGGTATTCGCGCAGGGCGGGCACCTCGAGCACCAGCACTCCCAGGCGGTCGTAGAGATCCCGCCGCAGCCGGTCGCTGCCCATGGCGTCGGGCTGGATCGAGGCCGAGAAGCGCAGGCGCCGGTCCTGGTCTTCGTTCAGGAAAGCCAGCAGCACCTCCTGGACCGCGGGCGCCGCGTCGGACAGCTCGTCGAAGAACAGCAGGCGCGGCGCCTGCGCCCGGCGCGTCGCGGACAGCGCCGCGCGCAGCGTCGCCGGGTCGCTGTCGGTCAATCGGAAGGATTCGAATCCGCGGTGTTCCAGCCGGGACAGGCGCCGCGCAAGGGTCTCGCGCCCACTCCCCGCCTCGCCGACAATGAGCACGGATTCGTCGCGACCGACAACCGCCTCCAACGAACTCTTCAGCGCCGCGATGCGGGGATGCGCATCGATGATGTCCAGCAGGGACGCCGAGCCCAGCGTCGTGTGGGCCCGCGGCACCGGCTTCAGGGCACGCTCCACCGCGTACAGCAGTTTAGCCAGCGAAATCGGCTTTTCCATGAAATCGAGCGCGCCCAGGCGCGTCGCTTCCACGGCCGCGTCAACCGTTCCATGGCCCGACATCATGACCACCGGCAGCGCGAGCGACGGATCCTCGGTCCATTCGCGCAGCAGAGAAATACCGTCCTCGCCCTCCATCCAGATGTCGAGCAGCACGAGGTCCGGGCGCTCGGCCCGCACTTCGAGGCGCGCCTCCTCGGCGCTTTCCGCGAGGGCGATCTCGTAGCCCTCGTCGGACAGGATCTCCCCGACGGCGGTCCGGATTTCCGGCTCGTCATCCACCACCAGGATTCGTGCCAGGCTCATCGCTTGCCTCCGTCCAGAATACGTAACGAGTGCTGCCGCCGGGGCAGGATAACGATCACCTCCGCGCCGCCGCCGTCCAGGTTGGACAGCGTGACGCTGCCGCCCTGCTCTTCGGCGAGCTTGCGCACCAGGGCGAGGCCCAGGCCCGTTCCCTTGCGCTTGGTGGTGACGTAGGGCTCGAAAACCCGGCCCAGCACCTCGGGATCGAATCCGGGGCCCGCGTCGCGCACTTTCAACAGCACCGCGTCCTGACCGGGCGCGGCCTCCACTTCCAGCCAGATCCGGGCCTTGCCGCGGGACTGCGCCTCGATCGCGTTCTTGATCAGGTTGTGCAGGATCTGGCGCAGGCGTACCGCGTCGCCGGAAACGGGTGCCAGGCCCGGGGCGATATCGACCGTCAGCGTCACTCCGGCGCGGTCGCCATACAGCTCCGACAGCTCGCGGACCAGCTGGCCGACGTCGACGGGACCCAGTTTCAGCGCGGGATTCTTGGCGTATTCGGAAAAGGCGTCCACCATGGCCTGCATGGCGTGCACCTGGGCGATCACCGTCGCCGTCGACCGGTCCAGTATCTCGGCCTCGTGGCCCTCGAGCACCGGCAGGCACTTCAGGCGCAGGCGCTCGGCGGCCAGCTGAATCGGGGTGAGCGGGTTCTTGATTTCGTGGGCCAGGCGGCGGGCCACCTCGCCCCAGGCCGCCTCGCGCTGGGCCAGCACGAACTGGGTCACGTCCTCGAATACCCAGATCTGCCCCGCCATGCGTTCGCCGGCAAACGACTCGAGCCGCGAGAAGGCGATGCGCACTACACGGTCCTCGCCCGCCAGCCGGACTTCCACGTCGACGGCCTTGCCCGGCGGTTGCTGGCCGGAATCGAACAAGGCGCCGAACTCGGGATGGGTCTCCAGCAGGTCCGCCAGCGTCCGGCCCTCCCACTCGGCCGCCCCGATATCCAGCATTCCGGCCGCGGCATTGTTGATGCTGCGCAACCGTTCCCCGGCATCCACCGTGACCACGCCGGTCGAGAGCGCACCGAGCACGCTGGCGAGCCAGCTGCGTTCGCTTTCCAGCGCCACCTGCC
>JBJKSR010000038.1:0-4263 GCA_046703965.1 Gammaproteobacteria bacterium
CGGCGCTGCGTCTGGCGCGGGCGCTGGGCACCAGCGAGCGCTTCTGGCTTGGCTTGCAGGCTGACTATGATCTTGAAGAAGCCGAACGCCGTCTAGGTCCCAGACTGAAGGAAATCGAGCACGTCGCAGCCTAACCGAAAATTGACACGATAGCCCTTGCCGCCGGATCGCATTCTAGGCCCAACTCAGGACCGAATGTCCGACATTGGGAGGGTGGATTGAGTGGCTGAAGTTGGGCCAATGCCGGGCGTAGCGAGGTGCGCAGGAAGCCGGACGGTCGACGGAACGCAGCGGAGATAACGCCGTATGCGAGAGGGTGAAGATGGTTGACGACTGTCGATTACGATAGGCGAACGCCCGCCATTATTGTGTTTCTGCTGCTGCCACTTGGGCGGCCAGCCGAGCCGCAGCCTTCCGCGTATAGCGGAGCACGATCCCGCTGACCCTGAGGGTGCTCATCCAGGTGCGAAGATGATCCAGGAGGGTCGGCGACTGTCGATAGGTTTCCAGGATGGAGGCGGCCTCCCGCCCGTCGATCGGCGACGGGCAGTCGAGGAGCTGCTGGTTTGCGAAGCTGGTTTCGCGGAAACAGTGGCTCCAGATGTACCGCTGCACGCGCCAGGGCGTCAGGCCGCGAATTTCCTTCCGGTAGACCGGGTTGTGGTTCATGATCATGGCCTGCACGCCGGTGCCCGAGAGGCGATAGTAATCCGCCAGCTCCTTGCGCAGTTTCTCGTCGGCGATCAGGCCCAGGTCGCCCGAGCTGCGCATTTCTTCGAAGGTGGTGTTAGCCAACTCGAACGGAAAGATCTGGCTGGCCTGGTACCAGGCCAACACGGTCTTCCATTGCGACCCGTCGACGAGCGTTCCGGTTTCGCCATAGGCGATCGCTTCGCTCCCGTACGCGGACACCTTCCCCCAGTAGGCCAGGGTGACGTCGATGTTCCCGCGGTCCGTGAGCAGATCGGCATGGATGCGCCGATAATAGCCTTGCGCACGGGCGTGATCCACCCGCTCCTGGTTCCAGTTGCTCACCCGCAGCGCAATCAGGATGCCGACGACCACAATCGCCAGCTCAATGAAGGCCGCCGCCCAGTCGTAGTCACGCAGGCGTCTGGCCAATCTCGCGGTCCTCATCCCCGATTCTCCTCAGTGGTTTAAACCGCTCCGGGATAGTTGGCGGCTCGACGGTTCGATACACGCTTCGCTGAGTATATGTCAGGAATGGAGCAGATGATTGACCGGCTGTCCGTGTCCGACCCACCACTTCGACGCCCGTTGTGCAACCAGGCTATCGGGAGACCATACCTACCTCTCCCTGTAATCCCGCTCACCCGTTTCCGGGTCGTAGAACACTTCCATCTGTTTCCCGCTGGTCGGATCGACAAAGCGTTCGCCGGTGCGCTGCCAGTGGCCGGCGCTGCGTTTGCCGGTGCCTTTATAACGCCAGCGCTCCAGAAGCAGGGCGGCGAGAAGCACGCCGCCTTCGACCAGTAGATAGATTCCCGGTGGCCATAGTCCAAACAGGGCGCACACCGCACCCCCTGCAACACTGGCGATTCCAAGCGCGATCAGGACGCGGCGCAACATGTCAGCCGCTCTTTTCAAGCACGACGGCAGTACCGTAGGCCACGATCTCGCTCATGGTCTGGCCGATTTCGGAGGAATCAAAGCGCATCATGATGATGGCGTTGGCGTCCATGGCGGCAGCGTTCTGCACGAGCCGGTCCACCGCGTGACGACGCGCTTCTTCCAGCATTTGCGTGTACTCGGTGATCTCACCGCCCGCAAGCGAGCGCAACCCGGCCATAATGTTGCCACCCAGGCCGCGGCTACGAACCACCACGCCAAACGCCTGGCCTTTTGTTTCCCGTATACGGTATCCCGCCACCGTCTCCGATGTCACCACGATCATGTCAGTTGCCCCCGACCATCTGGATTGCAGGTGACAAAAGCATACGCCAAAGACCGCATACCCGCAGACGGCGCTTCAAATACCGAAATTAGAACCGGAACTCGATGTGCCTGGAGCATGGGGATCTGCGACACGCTAAGCATACGGCAAGCGGTACCTCGAACCCCGGACCGTCCGGCGGTTCCCGATCCCGAGCGGACGAACACGGTCGCTTCCGGCCGAGACTGTGGCGCATCCTGCACGGTCATTCGCCCTTTCGGGTCGAACGATCATGCAGCGACGCTTGCTGCTTACGCGCTTCCAGCACCGTTGCCAGAACGTTTGACGCGCGTTCAGCCTCCTCGGCGCCGACGCGGGACTCGAGAGCGGAAATGAAGCCCCGCATCTGGGGCTCCGTCAGACCCGTATTCATTGCAGCGCCCAGATGGAAACGTAGCTGGGAACTCGTTCCCGTCATACTTGCAAGCGCCGAGATCGTGGCGAGTTCGCGGCTCGCATGGTCCAGATTGTCGCGGACGAAGATGTCCGCGAACAGATGCTCCTTGAGGAAGCGGTCGATCACCGGCGCGAACAGCTGAAACCCGCCAGGCGGCGGAATCTTGTCCACCCCCGCCAACCGGGCACGCACCCGCGCGCCGTACGCGTCCCGATCCAGATCGGCGGGAACGGGGCTGGCGTCCCTGCCCGGCTCATCGTTCAGACCCTTCGCTTCGCGCTCCTTCATGACCCGCATGAAGGTTTGGATGCCGTTCAGGCTGCGCGGAAACCCCGCATAGGCATAGACCTGCACCAGGATCTCCTTGATCTCGTTGACCGTGAGCCCGGCGTCCAGCCCCTCGTGCAGGGCGTGCTGCAGCTTCGCCAGATCGCCGTTGGCCGTGAAGGCCGCAATGGCAACTATGCTCCGCTGGTTCTCGCTTAGCGCTTGGGTGGTCATCTGTCCTACCTTCTGATCGGGTTCTAATCCCGCAAAACCATTTCTTCACATCTCGTAACCGGGCTTCTTGTAGAGTTGATCCCACTGGTCCCGGATCTCGGGCCTGTAAACCCGCTCGGCCCAATCGCTCGCGTCCACTTCCTCGAAGGCGACCGACACCGCCTCTTTCGGATAACCCAACACACTGGTAACGTCCCGGGTGATGGCATCGGCGAGTTCCGCTTTCAGCGGGTCCGATTTACCGGGCCACAGTTTGACGACTACATGAGGCATCTTTTCTCCTCCGCTTTTCGGTACGTTCCCGATATCCAGGTTCAAAGAGGCTGCGCCGTCGGCCGGAACAGGATCTCGTTCACGTCCACGTCCTCCGGCTGGCTGATGGCGAAAGCCACCATGCGCGCGAAAGAATCGGCCGGGATGGCGATCTCGTTCACGTGCTCGCGGGTGGCCTCGGCGATGTCCTTTTCGCTGATGTGATCCAGCAGCTCGGTCGCGACGGCCCCCGGGGAGATCACGGTGGTGCGGATGTTGTACGGCTTGACCTCTCCTGGCGCAGGCCCTCGGACAACGCACGCACGGCGAACTTCGTGGCGCAATACACGGCGGCCCCCGGCCCCACCTTGTGCCCGTAGACCGAGGACTCGTTGATGATGTGCCCGGACTTCTGCTCCTTCATGCGGGGCAGGGCCGCCGCGATGCCATTGAGCGTGCCCTTGAAGTTTACGTCGATCATCTGGTCCCACTCATCCGTCTTGAGGCGCTCCAGCGGCGCCAGCGGCATGAGTCCGGCGTTGTTGAGCAGCACGTCCACGCGACCGAACTTCTCCACGGCGGCGTCGACGAGGTTCCCGACTTGTGCACGATCCTTGACGTCGGTAGCCACGGCGAGTGCCTTGCCGCCATCGGCCTCCAGTTCCTGCGCCAGCGACTTCAGCCGCTCGGCCCGCCGCGCGCCGAGCACGACGCTCGCTCCCTGCGAGGCGAGCAGACGTGCCGTGGCCGCGCCCAGACCGCTGCTCGCGCCCGTGATTACGACGACCTTGCCTTCGATGTTCTTGCTCATGTTGTTTCCTCCAGCGAATCCACTGCGGACCGGTATTCCGCGTCGGTGACTTTATCCAGCCAGTTGACGGCCGTGCCGTCGAGCGCCTCCTGGATCGCGATGTGAGTCATGGAAGTACCCGGGGCTGCACCGTGCCAGTGCTTTTCGCCCGGTGGGCACTGGACGACGTCGCCCGGGCGGATCAGCCGGGCCGGCTCGCCCTCGCACTGCACGATGCCGCAGCCGGCGGTAACAATCAGCGCCTGGCCCAGCGGATGCGTGTGCCATGCCGCGCGGGCGCCCGGCTCGAAGGTTACGCTGGCGCCGCTGGCACGGCCCGGCTCATTTGCCGCGAACAGCGGATCGAGG
>JBJKSR010000039.1:0-8079 GCA_046703965.1 Gammaproteobacteria bacterium
GCCACGGCCTGCCAATCGAACTTGCCGTGGAGAAAAGACTCAAGCGCAAGGCGCGCGACGTGCCGCGCGACGAGTTCCGCGAAGCCTGCCGCGAATACGCCCTGGAACAGATCGACCGCCAGCGTGCCGACTTCGTGCGCCTCGGCGTGCTCGGCGACTGGGACAATCCGTACCTGTCGCTGAACCGGGGCTACGAGGCGCGCGAGCTGCGCGCCATGGCCGAGATGATTCGTGCCGGATACCTGACCCGCCGCGACATGCCGGTGCACTGGTGCCGGGACTGCCGCTCCGCGCTTGCCGAGGCCGAAGTCGAGTATGCCGACACGACCTCGCCCGCGATCGACGTGGCCTTCCCGGCCGTCGACCCCGCAGCGGTCGCAGGCGCCTTCGGCGTCGAGACCGACCTGCCGGTCGCCGTCCCGATCTGGACCACCACGCCCTGGACGCTGCCCGCGAACCAGGCGGTGACGCTCAACCCCCGGTTCGACTACGCGCTGGCGGCCGCCACCGTGGGCGGCGCACGCCGGGCACTGGTCATCGCCGCCGAACTGGCGCCTTCCGCGCTCGAACGTTACGGCGCCGAAGACATCGAGATCCTGGGCCACGCCGAGGGCGCGTCGCTCGAGAACCTGCGCCTGACCCATCCCTGGCTGGACAGGGACGTCCCCGTGATCCTCGGCGATCACGTCACGCTCGAAGTAGGCACCGGGGCCGTGCACACGGCACCCGCACACGGCCAGGACGATTACTACGTCGGCCGGCGCTACGGCCTGCCCGTGTTCAGCCCCGTCGACGGCGAAGGCCGGTTCGTGGAAGGCACCCCGCTGGTGGCGGGGATGGAGATCGCGGCCGCCAACAAGACCCTGATCGCGGAGCTCGAGAGGCGTGGCCTGCTGCTTGCGCATGCACCCTACCGGCACAGCTTCCCGCACTGCTGGCGGCACAAGACGCCGCTCATTTTCCGCGCCACCCCGCAGTGGTTCATCGACCTCGCCGCCAACGACCTGCGCAGGCACGCACTGGAATCGATCGGGCGCGTGAGCTGGACACCGGAGTGGGCGGAGGAGCGCATTCGCCTGATGGTCGCGGGACGGCCCGACTGGTGCATCTCGCGGCAGCGAATCTGGGGCGTGCCACTCGCGCTGTTCGTGCACCGCAAGACGGGCGATCCGCATCCCGACAGCGCCCGCCTCATGGAAGCGGTCGCCGACCGAATCGCGGAGCACGGCCTGGAAGCCTGGGACGCGCTCGACCCGGCGGAGCTTCTGGGCGAAGAGGCCGAACGCTACGACAAGTCCAGCGACATTCTCGACGTATGGCTCGATTCCGGGCTTACGCACTACTGCGTGCTGGCGGCCCGCGAGGAACTCAAAGTCCCCGCCGACCTGTACCTGGAGGGCTCGGACCAGCACCGCGGCTGGTTCCAGTCGTCGCTGCTCACCGGTGTCGCGCTCAACGGCGAAGCGCCTTACGAGGGGGTATTGACGCACGGCTTCACCGTGGACGCCGCGGGACGCAAGATGTCGAAGTCGATCGGCAACGTGATCGCGCCGCAGAAGGTGGTGGACAGCCTCGGTGCGGACATCCTTCGCCTGTGGGTCGCCGCCACCGACTACCGGCGCGAGATCGCCGTCTCCGACGAAATCCTCAAGCGCACGGCGGACGCCTTCCGCCGCATGCGCAACACGCTGCGCTTCCTGGTATCCAATCTCTACGACTTCGATCCCGGGTGCGACGCCCTGGAACCGGATGCGATGCTGGCGCTCGACCGCTGGCTGGTCGCACGGGCACGTGAGCTGGGCGCCCAGATCGAGACGGCCTACGAGCGCTACGATTTCCACCTGATTTACCAGCGCGTACACAACTTCTGCGTGACCGAGCTGGGCGCGCTGTTCCTCGACATCACCAAGGACCGCCTCTACACGATGCCCGCCGCAAGCGCCGGGCGGCGCTCCGCGCAGACCGCGTTGTGGCTGGTGGCCGAGGCGTTGGTGCGCTGGCTGGCACCGGTCCTGTGCTTCACCGCCGAGGAGGTCTGGAGCCATCTGCCCGGCGAGCGGGAGGCCTCGGTGATGCTCACGACGTGGCGGACACTCCCCGGGGTGCGCACCGACGACGTCGACTGGAAAAGGGTCTTCGCCATCCGCGAAGCGCTGCTTCCCCTGATCGAGCAATTGCGGCGCGACGGCGTGCTGGGCAGCGGGCTGGAGGCCGAGGTCGACCTCTACGTGAAAGCCCAGCATCTGGAATCGCTGAACAAGCTCGAAGACGAATTGCGCTTTGTCTACATCGTCTCCGCAGTCCGTCTGCACCTGTTGGATGAAGCACCGGCCGATGCCCATGACATCAAGGCCGCATCCGGCCGGGATGTCGTCCCTGGCGCCACGGAGACAACGCCGCCCCAGGAAACCTTGTACAAGGTCGTCGTGAAGGCGAGCTCAAACGCGCGCTGCGAGCGCTGCTGGCACCGCCGGCCGGAAGTCGGTACGCTGGCGGAGCATCCGACGCTCTGCGCCCGCTGCGCGGGGAACATCGGGGACTCACCGGAAAAGAGGCACTGGGCATGAAGCACATCGCGGGAAACGACCGGCTCCGGCGGCTCGCCGGCCGGTTGATCGATCGCGTGCGTCACTTCGATGGCGAACGTTTTGTGATCCCCGGCCATCCCCCGGTGCGCTGGCTGTTGCTCGGCCTGCTGGTCCTCGTGGCCGACCAGTTCACCAAGCTGCTCGCACTGTATTACCTGCACCCGTACCAGCAGCACGAATTGCTGCCCGTGCTCAACATCACCCTGCTGTTCAACCAGGGCGCGGCCTTCAGCCTGCTGGCGGGCGCCAACGGCTGGCAGCAGTGGCTGTTCGTCCTGCTTGCCCTGGTATTCTCCGGAGCCATCCTGGTGTGGCTGCGCCGCCTGCCTGCCCACGGCCATACGTGGCTCGCCGTGGGGCTGTCGCTCATACTCGGGGGCGCGCTCGGCAATGCCGTGGACCGCGTGTGGCACGGCCACGTCATCGATTTCATCCAGGTTCACTGGCACAACGTCTGGTACTTCCCGACCTTCAACATCGCCGATTCGGCGATCACCATCGGTGCGATCATCGCCGTTGCAGACGCCCTTTTCAACCGTCGGCATTCCGGGGAAGCGTCCCCGCCCGACGACGGGCGGGACTGAGCGGCGACCGGGGCGCGATCGGAAGGAAGGAGGCTTTCGCCGCCCCACGAGACCTGTTGTCGGGAGAAACGTCGTTCCTGTTTCCAGGGAATCCGCCTGCGGCGGGTCGCAACCGCCGATAACCCGAGACCGGCCAGCCGGCCCGGGCCGGGCCGGACACGATAAACGCACGGCCACGGGCAACCCCGGTTGTGCCGGCAGGCACGACGACAACGCCGGGGGCGGGGCTGCGGATGAGGCCGTCGCGCTCCGTCGACCCTCAGAAGGCGATCCGGCCTTCGAGATAAAGTACGCAGTGACCGGCGATGCGCACGCGCTCGCCGTCGAGGCGGCACCACAGCTCGCCGCCCCGGGGAGAGACCTGCCGGGCGAAAAATTCCGATTTCCCCGATTGCTCGGCCCAGTACGGAACCAGCGTGCAGTGCGCAGACCCGGTCACCGGATCTTCGGGTATGCCCAGCTTGGGCACGAAATAGCGCGACACGAAATCGCAGTCGCTGCCGCGCGCAGTTGCAATGACACCCTGGCCGGGCAGGCGTTTCAGGGCCTCGTGGTCGGGCCGCAGCGCTTCGACGGCGGAGGCCGAATCGAATACCGCCATCAGCTTGTCGCTGTCCGGATCGGCGTTGTGCGTGCGCCCGCACCAGGCGGGCTCCCCGCCCAGGGCGCCGGCGACCGCCGCCGCCGGATCGTGGTCCATCGGTCGTGCCGGCCGCGCGGGGAAATCCAGCTCGAACCGCTCTCCCGACTTGCGCACCCGCAGCTCCCCGCTCAACGAATCGAACCGCAGTTCCCCGAAGTCGGGGTCCAGGAACCGGGCGATGACGAACGCGGTGGCCAAGGTGGCGTGCCCGCACAGGTCCACCTCCCGCACCGGGGTGAACCACCGTATGTGGAAGCGATCCCCGCGCTTGATGAAAAACGCGGTCTCGGACAGATTGTTTTCCTCGGCGATGCGAGTGAGGGCCGTGTCGTCCAGCCAATCAGGGAGCGGTACCACGGCGGCCGGATTGCCCGAAAACACCCGTCCGGAGAAGGCATCCACATGATAAATGGGCAGCGATTCCATCGGTTTTCCTCTTAACGGCCGGCGCGCACGCTTCACGCCTCGTCATCCCGGGTCACGGCAACCTCCGGCAGTCCCCCGGCATCCAGGGTGACGGTCAACTCCATCGGCCGGCAGCAGACCTGGCAGTCCTCGACGTAAGTCTGGCTGCCCTGAGAGCAGTCTATGACGACGGTCTCCGGTTCGCCGCAGTAGGGACAGCGAATCGAGACCGTCTCGGTCGGGTTGGCACCCATGCCCCGGTCCCGTTCAGCGCGTCACGGCGCCCAGCATAGCAGGGCCGTTCAGGCGCCGGAACCCGCGTGGGAGACGCCACTGCACGCCATATCCCGGTGCAGCCCCCCTGACGCAACTCCTTGACGGCGTTACAATAGCTGGATAGCGGGCCGGGTTCTCCGGCGCCGCGACACGCGATTGAAGGAGAGTAGCCATGAAACACGAATTACCCCCGTTGCCGTACGCCATGGACGCACTGGCGCCGCATATTTCCAAGGAAACGCTGGAATACCACTACGGCAAGCATCACCAGGGTTACTTCAACAAGCTCAACGCCGGCATCAAGGACACCGACTTCGAGGACATGGAACTCGAGGACATCGTCCGCAAGGCGAGCGGCGGCATCTTCAACAACGCTGCGCAGGCTTGGAACCACACCTTCTACTGGAACTCGATGAGCCCCAACGGCGGCGGCAAGCCCGGCGGCAAGCTGGCCGAGGCCATTGACCGCAGCTTCGGCTCCTTCGACAAGTTCCGCGAGGAGTTTACCCAGAAGGCCTCCACCCTGTTCGGCTCCGGCTGGACGTGGCTGGCCAAGAAGGAGGACGGCTCCCTCGCCATCATCAACGGCCAGAACGCGGAGACGCCGCTGCGTACGGGTGAAACGCCGGTGCTGACCTGCGATGTCTGGGAGCATGCCTACTACATCGACTACCGCAATGCGAAGCCCAAGTACATCGAGGCGTTCTGGGAACTCGCCAACTGGGAGTTCGCCGCCAAGCAGTTCGGTGGCTGATCCAGGCGTCCGTCCCGAAAGCCCGTGCGTAGGCATTTGCCAACTGGACGCCGACGGCTACTGCGAAGGCTGCCTGCGCACGATGAATGAAATTGCCCGCTGGCCGCTCATGGACGAGCGCGAGCGGACCGAGGTTTACGAACTGCTGGAAGCACGCCGGGTGGCGCTGCATTCAGCCTGACCTGTGATAACGGCCCGCGGGCCGGGAGCAAACGATGAGTGTAGAAGATCGGATCCGGGAATATCTGTCCAAGCCGGTGGTGTTGTTCATGAAGGGAACGCCGGACTTCCCGCAGTGCGGATTCAGCGCGCAGAGCGTGCAGGTCCTGCGCTCGGTAGGCGCCGAGTTCGCGCACGTCAACATCCTCGAAGACCAGGAGTTGCGCGAGGCCCTCAAGCGGCACTCCAACTGGCCGACCTACCCGCAGCTCTACATCAAGGGCGAGCTGATCGGCGGCTCCGACATCCTGCTGGAAATGTACAGCTCGGGCGAACTCGCCGAAAAACTCGGCGCCTCCGCCACGCAGTAGGCGGGGACCGCATCCCGACTCGAGCCCGGGCACCCCGCCCGGGCTTTTTCTTCGGGATTATATAGCTGACAAACCCAAGCCCTAGCCTATAATATACCTATGGACCCCAAGACACCAGCCAAGGGCAAGGATTCGGGCGATAAAGCCCGGTTTGACGAGGTTTTGAAGCGGATGTTGGAGGCCCCGCCGAAGCCTAAGACTGACGAGAAGGCTAAATCTCCCAAATGAGTGTTAAGCCTGCTTGACAATAGGCCAAGAAAGGCCTAGTCTACCTATGCAGCCGTATGAACGGGGCCTCTTAGTTAGGTGCGGCTGTGCCGCCCGGTTTACCGGGTCTTCAGCGGGACTGAAGATAACCAAGAGCCCCGGAAAGCCCGCCTTGAGCGGGCTTTTCTTTTTCTGCCTACCTGGGCATCTTTATGGCCTTTCTGGCCATAGTGTTATAAGCGATCACGTCTAATCGAATTTTGCGTTTTCTGGGCCTAGAGGTTTGGTATCCGGGGGTTCTTACGTAGGCGCTTTGAACAACCAAGTTAAGCCATCCTTTGCGAGGCGACCTGGTCACGCTAAAGTAAACTTCGTATTCGATTACGGTGCCCGATTCGTCAACGGTTTCTATAACGAAATAGTTGGCGTGCTGTGTGATCCAAACAGGTCTTGAAGAAAGGGTCTGGATTATAGAAGGCAGATTCTTGGATAGTTCATAACGATCGAAGCAAAACAGACGCTTTTCACGCGGTCCGTGATACCAAAGCGACTCATCTATGGCTTCTTCCGGGCGCGGCTCGCGTGTGAAGCAATGCATGGAAAAAGTCACATGGAATCTATACCTTCTGGCGGGGCGCTTTTCTCCAGCAGGGCAATCATATTCCCATTCAAATGGGGAAAGGTGGGCTAGATCGTATGTTGAGCCATTATGCGTAAATTCCAGCCAATTCATTAGCAATCAGTTTGATTATTGGTGTTGCGATAGGTTAACCGTTTTCCAACGATGCCTCTCAGTGCTGCGTTGGTGCGATCTGCGTCATTGAATCCCCGGCTGATACGCAGGTTATAGCGGAAATCGAACTCATGCAGATACCGCTGCAAGTGTTCCTCGCTGACATGGTGGAACGTGCCATTTAGACCGCGTTTGAGCAGACTAAATACGCTCTCGATGCTGTTGGTGGTAACGTCACCGTGTGCGTAGTCGCCTGCTGAGTGCTTGACAACGCCATGACTGGCGAACTCTCGGCCCACCAGCTTGTACCCGGCATGTTCGTCGGTCATTAGATGGGCTTCTTGGGCTATCTGGCTTTTGAGGATGGGGCGCAGCGTGGCGGCGCTGACGTGCGGCACATGGTATGAGCGCACGTCGCCCCCGCGTTCTACTAGAGCCACGATCTTCATTTTGTGGTCATAGCCCCGGCGCTTGCGCTTGCCGGGCTGATTGCCCCAATAGGTTTCGTCGGCTTCTACGGTGCCCCCGCCAGAGCCTAGCAGCCCTTCGGGATTGCTTGTCATGGCTTCGCGGATACGGTGGCACATAAACCAAGCCGTTTTATAGGTCACGCCTAACATGCGGTGTATCTGGTGGGCGCTGATTCCCTTCTTGCTTGAGCAGAGCAGGAACGTGGCCTGTAGCCAGATATTGAGCGGGATCTTCGAGCGTTCAAAGACAGTCCCCACAGTCACAGAGAGAACTGCTTGCGGCAGTCCTTGCACTTCCAGAGGCCGGGGCGCGTGGATTTGCCCTTTAGCTGGTAGTGCTCGTTGATGCTGCCACAGTGAGGGCATACGGGGCCATTGGGCCAGCGTAGTGCCTCTAGGTATTCGCGGGCTTTATTCGCATCTTGGAAATGAGGAGCATTTAAATTGGACATGATAGATACCGATTATTTAAGCAATGTGGATCTAAGGAAGAAAGACGCCATTAGCGTCCTTAACCCCTATCCTTCAAACCCCGAGCTATGTCACGCACAATGTCGCCCGCTATCCCAAGAGGATCCATCTGAACACCTAGAACGGTGTGGCAGTTCTGACACTGGTAGGTGACACCACGAAATTTATTCTGGCCATCCATGGTGATCTCTACGGTATCGAGTTCTACGGACGCGACATTCTTAGAGCAGCCAGGGCATTTCCCGGTTTTGAACGTTGACATGACAATTCCCTCCTATGCCACGATCTAACCCTAGCAGCTGGGTTTGGGTTTGTCAAGTATATAATCCCGTTTTTCTTGCCCGGCGCATGGCGAGCAGCCGCAACGGAAATACGAATTCTCGAAAAGGCGCAAAGACGGCAAAGAAGAGGCGAAGAA
>JBJKSR010000040.1:0-4044 GCA_046703965.1 Gammaproteobacteria bacterium
GGGGTGAACGGCTGCTCGCGCTCGCCTTTCGCGGCGGTTCGCAGACCGCCGAGCTGTCCCTGGAAGAGATTGCCGGGGGGCTCACCTTGCTCGGCATCGTGGGCATGATCGATCCGCCCCGCGAGGAGGCCGTCGAGTCGGTCGGGCAATGCCGTGCCGCGGGCGTCCGCGTGAAGATGATTACCGGGGATCATGCGGTGACCGCCGTCGAGATCGGGCGCCAACTGGGCATCGGCGACGGCGAACGCGTTCTGACCGGCCGGGACATCGACGCGCTCGATGACCGGTCCCTGGCCGAAGCTTTGAACGAAGTCGACGTGTTCGCGCGCGCCTCGCCGGAGCACAAGCTGCGTCTGGTCGAGGCACTGCAGGCGCAGGGACGGATCGTGGCGATGACGGGCGACGGCGTCAATGACGCGCCGGCGCTGAAGCGCGCCGACATCGGGATCGCGATGGGCGGCCGGGGCACCGACGCGGCGCGGGAGGCGGCGCCCATGGTCCTCGCCGACGACAACTTCGCGACGATCGTGGATGCGGTGCGCGAAGGACGGACCGTTTACGACAACCTGAAGAAGACGCTCATGTTCATGCTCCCCACGGGCGGTGCGGAAGCCATGGTGGTGATCGCCGCCATCGTCCTCGGCATGGCGCTGCCGATCACGCCGCTGCAGATCCTGTGGGTGAACACGATTACCGCCGCGACGCTGGCATTGCCGCTTGCCTTCGAATCGTCGGAGCGCGGGGTGATGCGGCGCCCGCCGCGCGACCCGCGGCGGGGTTTGTGGACGCCGCTGTTGATCTGGCGCATCGTGCTCGTTGCCCTCCTCGGCCTGGCGGGGACGTTCGGGTTATATGCCTGGGAGAGGGCCCATGGCGCGGGACTCCCGGAAGCCCGTACCGTCGCCGTCAACACCCTCGTCATCATAGAGATGTTTTACCTGCTGAACGCGCGTTTCCTTACCGCCCCCGTTCTCGATCGCCGCGGGTTGCTGGGCAATCGGTACGTGCTCCTCGTCATCGGATTGCTGCTGCTCGCACAGGTCGGATTCATCTACGGGGAGCCGATGCACGAACTGTTCGGAACGGACGCGATAGGCGCCGGCGCCTGGTTGCGTTCGCTGGGGGCCGGCTGCGTGGTCATGCTGCTCGTCGAGGCGGAGAAGCTTGTCGTGCGCCGCTTTCGCCGCCGCAACCGGTAGTCCCGCCGATCCCCGGGACTCGCCGTCCGGTCTCCGGCCGGGCGGGGTGCGCTATTATCACGGCACGGCCGTTGAGACGACAGCCCCCCGGGAATGAAGGTTATGAGGCGGTTTGGCGTATTGCTCGCAGGCGTGCTGCTCTGCCCGCAAGTGCACGCGGGAAATCCGCCGCTGCCCGGTATCCCGCCATATACCCGGTTCGCGCCGAACCTGAACGTCTTTCCCCAGAACTTCGCCGTCAGCGAGGATCGCAATTCGATCGTTTACGTGGGCAACTACGACGGCGTACTGAGTTTCGACGGCGAGTGCTGGCGCCTGATTCCCATGCCGAACCACGAACTCGTGCGTTCGCTGGCCTATGACGGGCACCGCCGCATCTATGTCGGCGGTTACGACGAATTCGGCTATATCGATCACAATGCAGCAGGGCAACCGGTATTCCACGACTTGGTCTCCGCTTTCAAGGGGTTGCTGAAGAAGCCCGACTTCGAGGACATCTGGAGTGTCGACGTCTCGCCAGACGGGGTCTTCTTCGTGGCGCTGAGGCAGGTGTTTCTGTACGACCCCCGCACCGACCAGGTGAAGATCTGGCGCTACCCCGGGCGCTTCGGGGCCATCGTCAATTACCGGGGTCACGTCGTCCTGCAGTTCCGCGGCCGCGGCCTGGAGGAGTACCGGGATGGCCGGTGGCAGCTACTTCCCGGCGGCGAGGGACTCAAGCATCTGGTAGACCGCCTCGTTCCGATCGGAGGCCACGGTCTTCTGGCACTCTCCGCCAACGGTAGCTGGCGCGTTTACCGCGATGGCCAAGTACGCCCTTTTCCCGTGCCGGAGGGGCTGCCGGCCCCCAGTCATTTCTTCGCCGGCAAGGAGCTGAGCGACGGTACGCTTGCCCTGTCCTCGGACAACGGCAGTCTGTATTTCCTGTCCGCGGACCGTCGGCATTCGAGCCGGATCCATCTTGCCGACGGCGCCTTGTCGGACTTGCTGGTCGCTAACGACGGGGGATTGCTGGTTATCGGCGACCAGGCCCTGTTCCACGTCCAGTGGCCCACCGCCTGGACCCTGGTGAACGAGACCAACGGCCTCTCGGGCACGCTGCACCGCGCCGTAGAGTGGGGCGGCAACTGGTACGTGCTTTCCGGCGCGGGCGTCTACGAAGCCATCGCCGGTTCCGCGGATCGGCTCCTGCATTTCGGCCATCTGAAATGGAGCGACCATGCGGCGTGGGACCTGTTGCCCCTGGACCGTCAGCGGGCGCTGCTTGCGGAGAGCTATGCGGTAATGGAGATCCGTGGCGGGAAAGCACGGGCGATTACCAGCGAGCATCTTTATCCGCGCGTTTTGCTGCGCTCCCGCTTCGATCCCGACAGGGTTTACGTGGGAACCGAATCGGGCCTCGCCACCTTGATCCGCTCCGGGGGCCGGTGGCGACTGGGGCTGAACGACGAAGGCATGCACGGCCTCAGGGTCAACAGCATCGTAGAAGTTGCTCCGGGCCACCTGTGGCTGGGTTCCGAACGCGGCGGGATCCGATCGCTGACGATTGGACGGCACGGGAGGCATGTCGTCGCGGCGAAGACGTTCGGTGCCCGCAACGGGCTCCGCTACGGTTCGGGTCCGCACGGCGGTGATGTGGCCGCGTTGCCGGACGGTACTTTGATTGTCTCTACCGCGAAGGGCGAGTACCGCTGGAACGGCGAACGTTTCGTCGCCGACGGACTGGGTGGTCTGGAGAGCTTGCGAAAGCCGGGCCAGTGGCTGACCATCGCCGCCCGGAGCGGCGATACCTGGGCGTTCGGCGAGGACAACGTTTACCATCGTGCCGGCAAGTCGCAACCCTGGAAAACCGAACCCATCGGCCGGATCCGGCACGGTGCCATCCAGCATATAAACCTGTTGGCCAATGGCGCCGCGATGCTGGTCACGACCGATGCCATTCTTCATTACGCCCCGCTGCAACACCCCGTTCATCGCGTCGACCCGCACGTCCTGCTGCGGGGGGTGAAATTGACGCGGCCGGACGGCAGCCAGGAATCTCTGCCGCTGTATCCACGCGTCCCCGTGCGGCTTGCGAAGGGCGCGGGAGCGCTGACGTTCGATTTCGCGCTGCCCGACTATACCGGACATCATGTATCGCTTTACAGTGCCCGGCTGGCGGATATGGAAACCCGGTTTTCGGCGTGGGCCCCCAACGCCGGCTACACGTATTCCCAGCTCAAGCCCGCGGACTATTCCTTCTACCTCCGGGGGCGCGACAGCGGGGGAAGCATTACGAGCATCCGGCCATTCCGCTTCTCGGTGCTGCCCGACTGGTATGCGAGCCAGTGGGCGCGGGTACTGTGGGCCGCCCTGCTGGCACTGGTCGCATTACTGGTCGCGGGCGGGCTGGTACGCTTCCGAACCCGCAAGCTGGCCGCCGAAAAGGGGTTGCTGGAAGCGATGGTGGCCGAGCGCACGGCGGAACTCGAGGCGGCCAATCGCCAGCTCGAATCCATGGCCCACCTCGATGGACTCACCGGCATTCCGAATCGCCGCCGGATGGACGATTACCTCGAGCAGGTGTGGCAGCAATGCGTCGAACGCCAGCGGCCGCTGTCGGTTCTGGTCCTCGACGTCGACCGCTTCAAGGACTACAACGACCGCCACGGCCACGTGGCCGGCGACCTGTTCCTGAAGAAGTTGACCGAGACGCTGTCGCACTGCCTGCGCCGCAGCGAGGATTTCCTGGCGCGGTACGGCGGCGAAGAGTTCCTTGTCGTGCTGCCTGGCGCCAACGCAGCGACCGCGTTCGATCTTGCCGAGCATATGCGTGCCGAAGTGGAGGCCGGTAACCATGGAGCTA
>JBJKSR010000041.1:0-9334 GCA_046703965.1 Gammaproteobacteria bacterium
GCGTTGCGCCGGCGCGGCAGCCGCCTGGTCGTGCGCCGCGGCGACGCGCGGCGGGTTATTCCCCGCCTGGCTGTCGAAACGGGGGCCGAGGCGGTCTACTGGTGCCGGCGCTACGAACCGGCCTTGCGGGCGCGTGACCGGGCGGTGGCGCAAGCGCTCGGGAAGGCAGGCGTCACGCCCGGCCTGACGGGCGGGCACCTGCTGTTCGAGCCGGATGCCATCGCCAACCGCTCAGGAGAACCCTACCGCGTGTTTACCCCGTTCTGGCGCACCGCGACCGCCATGGCGGGATTCATCCAGCCGCCGGAGCCGGCGCCCGAAGCGCTGCCGGAGGTCGATGCGGCGCTGGGCGGCGATGACATCGGGGACCTCGGCTTGCTGCCGCGTATCCGCTGGGATACGGGACTGGAAGAACGCTGGACGCCGGGCGAGAACGGCGCGATGCGACGCCTCGACGATTTCCTCTCCGGCGGCGTCCGTGCCTATGCGCAGATGCGCGACCGCGCCGACGTTGCCGGTTCGTCACGCCTGTCGCCGCACCTGGCTTGGGGCGAGATATCGCCCCGCCAGGTCTGGTGGCAGGTCCGCCAGGCAGGGGCGGGCGCCGGTGGCGAGGCCTTCCTGCGCGAACTGGGCTGGCGCGAGTTTTCGTGGCACCTGCTGTGGCACTTCCCGGAAAGCACGGGCGAACCGCTGGACCCGCGTTTTCGCGCATTCGAGTGGCGCGACGACCCGCATGCGCTGGAACGTTGGCAGAGGGGCCGGACCGGCATCCCGCTGGTCGATGCCGGGATGCGCGAGCTGTGGCACACCGGATGGATGCACAACCGCCTGCGCATGGTCGTGGCCTCGTTCCTGACGAAGAATCTGTTGATTCCCTGGCAGGAAGGCGCGCGCTGGTTTCTGGATACGCTGGTGGACGCCGACCTGGCGAACAACACCCAGGGCTGGCAGTGGACCGCGGGCTGCGGCGCCGATGCCGCGCCGTACTTCCGCATCTTCAACCCGGTCCGGCAGGCGGGGAAGGCGGACCCGGAGGGCGACTACGTGCGCCGCTGGATCCCGGAACTCGCCGGCGTCCCCGATGCCCATATCCACCAGCCCTGGAAGGCGCCGGCCCGAGTTCTTGAAGCGGCCGGCGTGGTACTCGGACGCGACTACCCCGAGCCAATGGTCGATCTCCTGGCGACGCGCCGCCGCGCTCTGGAACGGTTCGACCGGATGAAACGATCGAATGCCTGAGGCGGCACGGGGCCCGGAACGTTACTTCAGTTCGAGGTCGTACCAGTAATACGCGGTCTGGCGGATCCAGCCTTGGCGCTCATAGAGGGCCTGGGCGGCCTTGTTGTCCGCGGTAGTCTGCAGCGTGAGAGTGCTGGCGCCGGAGGCTTCGGCATGCTGGCGGGCGGCCTCGAGCAGAGCGGACGCGACGCCCTGTCTGCGGGCGCCTTCGTCGACGAAGAGGTCGTTGAGGATCCAGATCCGGCTGGCGTTGACCGAAGAAAAGCACGGATAAAGCTGAGTGAAACCGACCGCCCGCTCTCCGATGCGGGCCAGGAAGATCACGGAGTCGTCGTTGCGCAGCCGCGCCTCCAGGAAGGCCTCCGCGATTGCCACGTCGCGTGGCCGGCCGTAGAAGGCCCGGTAATCCGCGAACAACCGCGCCAGGGCGTCGAGGTCGCCGGGTCCCGCCTGGGTAACGAGCACGGGCTCAGCCGCCCTGGCCGACGAAAGTGTCGCGGCCGGCATAACGGGCCGCGTCGCCGAGTCTCCGCTCGATGCGCATCTGCTGGTTGTATTTCTCAACGCGCTCCCCGCGTGCCGGGGCGCCGGTCTTGATCTGTCCGGTGCCGAGCGCGACCACGAGGTCGGCGATGAAGCTGTCCACGGTTTCCCCGGAGCGGTGCGAAACCATCGCCCCCCAGCCGCTGTCCTGGGCCAGGCGGGTGGCCTCGAACGTTTCGCTGAGCGTGCCGATCTGGTTGAGCTTGATCAGCACGGCGTTGGCAGTCCGTTTCTCGATGCCCTCGCGGATCAGTTTCGGATTCGTGCAGAAGATGTCGTCGCCGACGAGCTGCAGGCGCGAGCCGAGCTTCGCGGTGAGTGCCTGCCAGCCGTCCCAGTCGGATTCGGCGAGGCCGTCCTCGAGGCTGACGATGGGGAAAGCGTCGGCGAGCTTGGCGTAGTACTCACTCATGCCGGCGGAATCCAGCGTGCGGTTCTCGGTACGCAACCGGTACTTGCCGTCCTCGAAGAATTCGCTGGCGGCCGGGTCGCAGGCGATGGCGACTTCCTCGCCCGGCTTGTAGCCTGCCTTTTCGATCGCCTTGACGATCAACTCCAGCGGTTGTTCGTTGGAGGCCACGTGCGGGACGAAGCCGCCTTCGTCGCCCACGGCGGTATTCAGCGACTGGTCCTTGAGTACCCCCTTGAGCGCGTGATAGACCTCGGCGCCGCAACGCAGGGCCCCGGCGAAGGAGTCCGCGCCCACGGGGGCGATCATGTACTCCTGGAAATCGGGGCCCTCCCAGTTGGCGTGCACTCCGCCGTTGAGAATGTTCATGCAGGGCACGGGCAGGGTGCGCGCGCCCACGCCGCCGAGATAGGCGAACAGCGGCAATTCCGAGGCCATGGCAGCGGCCCGGGCCACCGCGAGCGAGACGCCGAGCAGGGCGTTGGCGCCGAGCTTGGACTTGTTCGGCGTGCCGTCGAGTTCGATCAGGCGCTCGTCCACCGCCACCTGGCGCCGTGCGTCGGTGCCGACCAGGGCGGGGGCAATCGTGTCCTCGACGGCCCGGCAGGCCTTGAGGACGCCCTTGCCGCCGTAGCGTGTCTTGTCGCCGTCGCGCAGTTCGGTGGCCTCGCGCTCGCCGGTGGAGGCGCCGGAAGGCACGGCCGCGCGGCCGCGCAGCCCGCAGGCCAACTCGCATTCGACTTCCACCGTCGGGTTGCCGCGGGAGTCCAGGATTTCGGAGGGGTAGAGGGCGACGATTTCGAATTCTTCGTTCACGGGGGGCGTCCGCTTGGTAATACCCGCAGATTTTACTAGATGACGGCGGGAATCGCCCGTAAGGGTAACGAGAATGCGAAGCTCTCGCAACCGCGCTACGCCGCAACGAAGAGAAGAGATATTCTCGCAAAGACGCAAAGATGGTAAGAAAAATAACGGAAAAATCGCGGCTGAAGCCGCTCCTACAGTAGAGTTCTATATCCTGGTTCTTTCCTCGGAAATCAGGAGAAATTGTCTCCGGGCGCTCTCTGCGCCTCTGCGGGAGTTCTTCTTTCTTTTCCCTGGTTGCGGCGTCGCGAGAGGCCTTTCTTCCATTACGGGTGCCGGGGGATATCGCGTCCGGGAGGTCCCTTCCTACAAGCGGTGCGGTGCCGTTCCGGGAACTTTCTCCTTCCCTGTCTTTGCGTCTTTGCGCCTTGGCGAGAGTTACTTTTTCAGGAATCGAGTCCGGCGGCGGCCGCCTTGTCGGCGATGATCAGTTGACGCCTGGCGTGGATGCGCGCCGCGGGAATGGCTTCGTCGCCGGCCATCAGTTTCACCACGGCGTCGCGCTTGGCGGCCCCGTCGACCAGCCAGAACACGAAGCGGGCCCGGTCGATCGCCGGGTAGGTGAGGGTCATGCGCCGATGACCCTGGTAGGTCCCCGTCCAGGCCACGTCGCGGTCGGTGACATCGAGCACGGGATCGCCGGGCACCAGCGAGGCGGTGTGGCCGTCCGGGCCCAGACCCAGGTGCACGACGTCCAGCACGGGCGGATCGCCAGCCAGCGCCTTGAGCCGGCGGGCGTAGGCGACGTCGCCCGCAGGACTCTCGACGGGCATGGCCTCTATGTGAACTTTTTTTGGAAAATTTTCTCTCAAGTGCTTGTAATTGCGATCGTTACTATCGATAGGGCATTCGCGCTCATCTACTTGAAAGACCGTCAGCTTCTCCCAGGGAAGGTTGCGTTTGGCGAGCGTGGCGAGCATCGCCCAGGGCGTGTGGCCGCCGCTGACCGCGATGCAGGCATGGCCGCGCGCCACGATCGCCGCTGCCGCGTGTTCGGCGATGATCTTGGCGCCCTGCGCCGCGGCGTCTTCGGGGTCGGGGTGGATTTCGATTTCCATGTGCCGTCTCCTATTCGTCGAACGGCGCGTTCCAGCGCTCGACGACGTGGTATTCGTGCTCGTAGCCGAGGATCGACAGAGTGCCGGTGCCGAGCGCGAGGTGCTGGCCGTAGCCGGCCTCCAGGCCCATCCAGCGTGCGGTGAACATGCGCAGGAAATGGCCGTGGGCGAAGACGATGACGTTGCGGGCGCTGCCGTCCTCGAGCAGGGCGGCGATCGCCGCGTCGGCGCGCCGGCCGACGTCGGCCGGCGTCTCGCCCTGGCGGATGTCGGCGGTCCAGATCAGCCAGTCGGGATCTCCGAGTTCCTTGCGGATGTCGGCCGTTCGGCGGCCCTCGAACTCCCCGTAATCCCACTCGGCGAGGTCGCCCATCTCGCGTGCGTGCTCGAAGCCGGCGAGCGCCGCGGTTTCCCGGGCCCGCTCGAGGGGCGAGGTCCAGGCGGCGTCGAACGTCACGTCGAGGTGCTTCAGCCCGTCGCCGAGCGCCCGGGCCTGCTTGCGTCCCAGGGCGTTGAGCGGGACGTCGGTGCGTCCCGTATGGCGCCCGCCGGCGCTCCAGTCGGTCTCCCCGTGGCGTGCGAGCCAGAGGCGGGGCCGCATCGGCTCAGCCTTCGACGTTGAACCAGCCGCCGTAGGCGGCGGCCATGGACTGGGCCTCGCTGGGCCCCCAACTGCCGGGCTTGTAGCTGTAGACCGGGCTTTGCGCGGAGAGCGCCTCGTCGACGATGCGCCACGAGGCCTGCACCGCGTCGCTGCGCGCGAACAGTTCCTGGTCGCCCTTGAGGGCGTCGCCGATCAGGCGCTGGTAGGGCGGGTCGTCGTCGGACGGGTCGCTGGAGACTTCCAGTTCGGTCTGGTCGCCGGCCATGATCTCGCCCGGTTGCTTCGTTCGTGCACCGAGCGCAATCTCGATCCGCTTCGGACCGAGCAGGAACCGCACGTAATTGGGGTGCGAGGAAATGGGTTCGCTGAACACGTCGTGCGGCGGGCGGCGCAGCTGCACCACCACGTACTGCGAGTCGACGGCCAGCATCTTGCCCGAACGGATGAAGATCGGGATCCCGGCCCAGCGCCAGTTGTCGATCCGCAGCTCGAGGGCGGCGAAGGTCTCGCGCGTCGAGGTGGGCTTCACGCCGTCGACCTTGCGGTAGCCCTGGTACTGGCCGCGCACCATGTGGTCCGGGTCGAGGGGGCGCACCGAGCGCAACAGCTTGGCCTTCTCGTCGCGCATCGAGTTGGGATCGCTCGAGACAGGCGGTTCCATCATCAGGATGGACAGCACCTGCAGCAGGTGATTCTGGACCACGTCGCGGATCGCGCCCACGGCATCGTAGAAGGCGCCCCGGTCCTCGACGCCGAAGGACTCGGCCAGCGTGATCTGCACGCTTTCCACGTAGGTCCGGTTCCAGAACGGCTCCATGAAGGTGTTCGCGAAGCGGAAGTAGAGCAGGTACTGCACGGGCTCCTTTCCGAGATAGTGGTCGATGCGGAACACCCGGTTTTCGGGGAAAAACTTGAGCAAGGTCTCGTCCAGCGCCTGGGCCGACTCGAGGTCGTGGCCAAAGGGCTTTTCCACGACCACGCGTCCCGTCTTGTTGAGTTTAGCCTTGCTCAGGCTCTCGATGACGGTCGCGAACAGCGACGGCGGAATGGCCAGGTAGAACAGCGGGTGCTGGCTCTTGCCCAGGGCCTTGCTGAGGTCCGTGAAGGTTTTCTCCTCGCGGTAGTCGCCGTCGATGTAGGCGATCCGGTCCTGCAGGCGCTTGATGCAGCTCGCGCTTTCGCCCCGGCCGTTGTCCTTGATGCTGGACTGCACGCGCTCGCGCATCTGGTCGAGGTTCCAGCCCGACTTGGCGACGCAGATGATCGGGTGCTGCAGCTCGCCTTCGTCCTCGAGCCGGATCAGGGACGGGAAGATCTTCTTGTACGCCAGGTCGCCGGTCGCGCCGAAGAGCACGAGGGCGTCGCTGGGCTCGAGCGGTTCCTCTTTCATGTCAGCTGTCCTTCTTTTCGTCGTGCCCCCCGAACTCGCTGCGCATGGCCGAGAGCAGCTTGTCCGCGAAATGGCTCTCGCCGCGCGAGGCGAAGCGCTCGAACAGGGCCGTGGCTAGGATCGGCGTCGGGGCACCGGTTTCCACTGCGGCCTGCACGGTCCAGCGGCCTTCGCCGGAATCGGAGACCCGGCCCTCGAACTTGTGCAGGTGCGGGTCGCGCGCCAGCGCGTCTGCCGACAGGTCCAGCAGCCAGGACTGGATCACCGTGCCGCGGCGCCAGACTTCGGCGACCTCGGGGACGTCGATGTCGTAGCCGTAGGCCTCGGGGTCGGCGAGCGGGGCCGTTTCCGCGTCCTCTTCGCGGTTCTTCTTTCCCACGCCGGCATGGCGCAGCACGTTGAAGCCCTCGGCGTAGGCGGCCATGACGCCGTATTCGATGCCGTTGTGCACCATCTTGACGAAATGGCCCGCTCCGCATTCGCCGCAGCGCAGATAGCCGTCCGGTGCGGTACCCTCGCGGTCGCCGCGTCCCGGGGTTTCCGGGGCGGAAGCCTTGCCCGGTGCCAGCGACTTGAGGATGGGATCGATGTGCTCGCAGGCATCCTTGTCGCCGCCGACCATCACGCAGTAGCCGCGTTCCAGGCCCCATACGCCGCCGGATACGCCGGCATCGATGTAGCGAACGCCCTTTTGCGCCAGGTGCTTGGAACGGCGGATGTCGTCCAGCCACTTGGAATTGCCGCCGTCGATCAGGATGTCGCCTTCCTCGAGCAGCGGTTCGAGCTTCTCGATGGTCTCGTCCACGAATGCGGCCGGCACCATCATCCAGACCACGTGCGGCGAGGGGAGGGCCTTGACCAGTTCCTCGAGCGAGGCGGCGCCGGTGGCGCCTTCCTTCGACATTTTCTTTACGGCATCGGAGCTGACGTCGAACACCACGGCCTCATGACCGTCGCGCTGGATGCGCCGCACCATGTTGGCGCCCATGCGCCCGAGTCCGATCATTCCAATCTTCATAGGGGTCTCTCCTTTCCGATCAATGACCGCCAACGCCGGCGGCTTTCAGAAAATCCTGCAGCGCAACCCGGTAGACGCGCCGCTTGTGATCCTGCAGCGCTTCGTAGTCGCCCGCCGCCTGCGCCTCGAACAACTGGCGGAAGCTGTATTTCCGCCCCGGGATGGCGACGTCGGGACTGAGATCGTCCACGATCTGGATGAATACGCCGTTGTTGCGCCCGCCCTTGTGGAGCTGCCCGGTGGAGTGAAGGTAGCGCGGCCCGAGGCCCAGGGTGGTGGCGACGCCCAGCCTGTCGCGCAGCGCGACGCGGGCCTTCTGCAGGTCCGCATAGTGTTGCGAGTCGGCTTCGACGTAGGCCTGGATGGCCAGGTAGTCCCCGGGCTTGACGACCTTGAGCGCGTCGTCGGCCGCGGTGACGGGCAGGTCCGGTACGCCTTCCTCGAGCACCCGGCCGGCGGCTTTCTTGGCGGCCTCCACGTTGGGTTGGTCGAAGGGGTTGATGTCGAGCACCTTGCCGGCAATCGCAATCGCGAATTCCCAGCGGAAACACTCGGCGCCGATGCTGTAGCGGTCCACGTAGGGGAGGCGAATCACCGGGTGCACCGTATCCTTCAGGGCGCCCAGCGAATTGTTCTGCGCCTCGCGGTCACGGCTGGCCACTGCGCCCGCATCCGGTTCCTCGCCGATGCACACGAAGAAGCGGTCGTCTCCGTAGATTTCGATGTTGCCGATCGGCTCGTCGGCGACGGGCAGGATGCCCACGCCGTGTTTGCCCGTGGATTCGGCGATGAGCTGCTCCAGCCAGGCGCCGAAGCGCGCGATCTCCGGCGGCAGCACGAGCGTGAGCTTGTCGCAACCGTGCAGCGCCGCGTAGCCGATCGCCGCACCGAAGCGCACCCCCGGGTTGTCGGCCGTGGCGTGGTCGGGCTTGCAGGCGGCGATCATCTGCCCCGCGCGTTCGAGCAGCTCCTCCACGTCCACGCCGAGCAGCGCCGCCGCAACCAGGCCGAAGTGGGAGAGGGCGGAGTAACGCCCACCGATGTCCGGATTGTTGTAGAACACCTGCCGGAAACCCCGCTCCTCGGCGATCTTGCCGAGTTCCGAGCCGCGGTCGGTAACGACCGCATAGCGCGACGGATCGTCGTTCTTCGACCAGAACAGGTCGAGGTGGCAGCGGGTCTCCAGCGTCCCGCCAGACTTGGATGCGAACAGGAACAGCGTCTTGTCGAGCGGCAGCGCCTCCAGCGCATCGTTCACGGTGACCGGGTTGCTGCTGTCGAGCACGATCATCTTCAGTCCGCCGGCATCGGCGAAGGCGTGCTGCATCACCTGGGGGAACAGGCTCGATCCGCCCATCCCGCTCCACAGGACGTGCGTGATGCCGTCCTCGCGCACGCCATTCACGCACGCCTGCACGCGGGGCTCTTACTCCTGAATCTGGGTCGGCGAGTCCAGCCAGCCGAGGCGGTTGGAAACTTCGCTCGGGTCCTTCTGCCACAGCGTGTGGTCGCGCTCCCAGATGCGGGCCACGGCATTGTCCTTGTCGAGCTGTTCGATCGTCTTCTCGACGCCTGACGCCAGTTTGCCCAGGCTCTCGCTTTCGCGATCCTCCGCTTCGCGCAGTTCGGCGAGCTTCTTCTCGATGCGTGCGAGCAGCTTGTGGTAGGAGTCGCTGAACTTCTGCTTGCCTTCCTCCTGCAGTTGGCGGGCGAGTTCGTCCGTGTCCACACCGGCGTCGTTGATCTTCTTGATCACCTCGTCGGCGTCGCCGCCGTTTCCGTCAAGCACGCCCTCGACCTTGCCGTTCTTCGCAAACGCGAACAGGGTTTCCTCGGGCACGGTTGCCACCGTCTCCGGCGCCGCCAGTTCGGTGAGATAGTAGCCGTCGGGCAAGCTGGGATCCTTGACCCCGGTGCTGGCCCACAGCAGCCGCTGCGGCTTGGCGCCCTTTTCGGCGAGCTTCTTCCAGCGCTCCGAATCGAGGATGCGGCGGTATTCCCGGTGGGCCTGCATGCTCACCGCGATGCCGAGGCGGTTCTTGAGGTCTTCGGGGAGTTCGTCCACGCTGGCCTTGTCCCAGCGGGATATGAAGAGCGAGGCCACCGACGGCACGACGGGATCCTTGCCCTCGGCCACGCGCCGCTCGAGGCCGCGCATGTAGGCCTCGGCGGCGGCCACGTACTGCCCGGCCGAGAACAGCAGGGT
>JBJKSR010000042.1:0-3100 GCA_046703965.1 Gammaproteobacteria bacterium
GTGTTCTGGTAGAGTCTCGGCCCCGTGCCGCGCGATTCAAGGATGGCTTTGGCGGCGGCTTCGGCGGCGCTTTGTCCGTCTTTGCTATATGGGTGCTCCGACGGCAGAACCACAAGCCGCGCGTCGAGGTCGTCTGGTACGTCGGCGCCGGTGCGCGGCAGCGGATGAACGCGCGAGAAGTCGCCCGTACGCCTGAGGTCCGCCCGCAGTCTGGTATCGAGCTCCGCCGCCATCTTGTCGGGATCGCGCTTGAGCTGCTCCGCGCGGTCATCGGCCAACTTGGTCACTGTGGGCTGCGTGGCGTACCACGCGCGCGGACCGTCCTGGTACAGGTAAGTTGCTGCGGCCGCGAGCCGACGGAGGGCGTCGCCGAACACGGGTACGGCCTCGCCGGGCATCACACAGCCCAAGTTCACGTGTCGGTCCTCAAGGCCGTGGTGGGCTGCCGTTGCGGTGGGTGCAGACCCGAGGTAGATCGTTCGCGCTACCCGCCGGGTCGCATGCAGTTTTCCCAGGTTGGTGACGGCGTTATCAATCTGGAGCGGCAACGAGTTCGGCCCATCCACATCCTTCTCGATAATCGGCGCCCAGTTGTCGGACAGGTAGCGCGTCAGCTCGGACTGCACGCGCCCGTCATCGATTGGGATCGTCGAGGGAAGAATCAGCGGGTTTTTGTCGCCCTTCTCCCACAAGCTGTGGATAACGGCCGCCATGAGCCGCAGGACGCCGCGCGTGCGCTGGAACTTGACGAGCGTGGACCAGTCCGTGTACAGCCGGTCGAAGATCTCGGGATGAATTGGGTAGGCCGCTTGGATGCGTTGCTCGTACTCTTGTGTGCCGCATTCCGGCGGGAACTCCGTCTTGTGCTCCCGATAGAGATCGGCGAAGGCCCGCGCCGTCACGTCGCGCTGCTTGTAGGCGTCAGGGCCGGCAAGCGGCTCAAAAAGCCGCCGACGCACGATCTCAAACCCTTCTTCCGCCGTGGCCGGACGCCACGAGGACTCGACGCGGCCAATGACATTACGCAGGCGATCGAGGGCCTCGCGCCCGCGAATACCGCCGACTTCCACGTCGTCCGTGGTCGTGTGCGGAGAGCCGGTCGTGTCGGACGCGGGCAGGGAGACGACGACGAGACAGTTCTGGGCCGCCTTGGCCGACTCGGTGAGGGCCTGCGCAAACGTGAACATCGTCTCGAACGTGCCGCCGGGCAGATCGCTCTGGTCATGCAGCTGCCGCGCATATGCAACCCATTCATCGATCAGGATCAGGCAGGGGCCGTAATCGACGAACAGCTTGCGCAACTCGTCGCCGGGACTTGTCGCGAGTTCATCATCCTTGGCGATGCGCGCGAATGCCTTCTTGCCGCCCAGCTGATACGCCATCTCGCCCCAGAGGGTGCGGACCACGGTACCGTCAGGTTTGGTAACAGGGTTTCCTGGCGAGATCCTGTTCCCTACCAGCACCACGCGCTTGGCTTTGGGCAGCGTGCTGACGCCGGCTTCGGCGAGCACGGTGTCGGCGCCGGGCAGCTTGCTCGGCGCAGTCCCCGAGAAGAGGTGGTAGAGCGCCAGCATCGAGTGCGTCTTGCCGCCCCCGAAGTTGGTCTGGAGCTGAACGACGGGATCCCCGCCTTTCCCGGCAATGCGCTCAACGCCGCGCACCAGCAGAGATTTGAGGCTCTCGGTCAAGTACGTGCGCCGGAAGAACTCCTCAGGCTTCTTGTATTCGTCGCTGCCCCCACCCAGGTAGACTTGCCAAAGGTCCGCCGCAAACTCCGCCTGCTGGTAACCACCCTTGGCCACATCAGCGTGCGGAGTCGCGACCTCACGCCACGGCTTCAGGATGCCTGCTGCAACCGTTTCAATCAGAGACCCACCGGCTTTGCGCTTCTCGCCGCGAACCTTCTCGTCGAACGTCAGCCGGCGCAGGTCCATCTTCATTTTCTGCACGTCGTCCGCCTGCGGGGCTGAGACGGCGGTCAGCAGGCGTGCCATCGAGTCGAGGGCCCGGTCCGCATCGTCACTCGAAAAAGGCGCCTGGTGCGCCCACTTGTTGCGAACGTCGCGGAGCTCGGACACCAGCGTGCGTTCGGTCTGCCCCAATGTGCGCCGGAACACCGCATGCCACTGATTCCACATCACCGCCAGGAGAGACGCGGCGTCCCATTTGGGCGTCGCATCGTCCTTGAACAGCTTGACCTGTGTTTCGGCCACCGACTGACGAACGAGGTCGAGCCATCCCTGCGCGCTTTCTGCCTTGAGTTCTCGTTCGACATACGGCGCCAGTCCGTCCTTCAAGAGGTCGAGCGCCTTGCCGACACGATCCTGATTGGTGATGGCCATGGCTTATTCCTTCGGGGTGCCAAAGAGGTCGGATTCTTCGAACTTTGGTGTCGCACCCTCGCGGGCGAGGCGGACGATCTCGGGAAAGCTCTGCACCAGACCGTTGTAGGCCAACGCCTCGGACGCGCGCTTCTTGCGCTCGCAAAGCGTGTAGAGGCGGTACGCGAGTTCGCGGGCGGTCTCGGCCTTCGTGCCAAGCTTGCTGACTAGCGCCGCGGCGGCGGACTCGCCGCCGGATTCGAGCGCGCGGATGAGGTGATGCACCACTTCCCAAGCGGTCAGGCGCGGGTCGGCGGCCGGGTCCCAGGCCGTTGGAAGTTCCCTGGGGAGGAGCAGGCGTACCTTGCCGCGACTCGACTTCAGGATGCCTGCGTCTTCGAGCCCCTTCACGCTCGTGTTCTTGGCTTTGCTCAGCGTCTCGGCCACGCCGTACTCGCCTTCGGCGAAGCCCGACTGCTCGAACCACGCCAGGGCCCAGCGGGTGTCGGCGTCGAAGTCACCTTCCTGCTCGGCAAGCACGTCGTCGAGTGTCTGGTTGATTATGGACAGCGCGTCGCGTACGGAGAGCGGCTTACCCTCGGCGTCGAGCACCTTAGCGTACCGCGTGTAAACTGCCATTCCGGGGCCGATGGCCGCCTGTGCCAGGTCCACGGGCGCGATGTTGCCGCGCTGGAGGTGCGCAAGCGCCTGCGGCAGCTCAGTTTTAAGTGCGGTCACGAATTCGCGGCGCGTGGCGGTAGGAGCCGAGGCTTCGCGCT
>JBJKSR010000043.1:0-3628 GCA_046703965.1 Gammaproteobacteria bacterium
CGCTTCCTCGCCCAGGTAACGGCCCCAATCCCAGCAGGCCATGTAGGATTCGATCGGGCTTCCGTAGGGGTTGACGCCCATTTCGCCGTAACCGCGCAGGACGATCGGGCGCAGGTAGCAGGCGTCCATGTGATTCTCGCGGACCAGATCGAGCGCGGCTTGCGAAAGGTCGTCGGCGCTGAACGGAACTTCCATCCGATAGATATGGGCCGAGCGGATCAGGCGCTGCATATGCTCGCGGAGCCGGAACACGGCCGGTCCTTGCTGAGTTTTGTAGCAGCGAATGCCTTCGAAGACGGCCGAGCCGTAGCTGACGACGTGAGAGAGCACGTGAATGCGGGCGTCGTCCCAGGCGACCATCCTGCCGTTATGCCAGATTTTTTCACTCTTTTTTACCGCCATGGCGTGGCTCCGATGGGAGTTTTTTTACCGGTACTGGAAAAGGATGAAGGAAAATATGGTGCGGGAAAAGCGCCAAATTGGAAGGTGATGATGGCATTTCCGGAGTGCACGCTCGATCGTCCCCCGGACTTCAGGAATTTTCCGACTGAATCCGGGAAAATTATAGCACAGGGTTCGCGGGAAGCCGCGCAGGGGAACGCCGGGCGGAAAATGCCCGGCGACGAGGGGCCGCAAGAGAATCGGCAGGGTCGGGCTGGGATTTCCTTTTGCGCGAAGCCGGTGTCGCCGCCTCGGAACGGAAAATGGTTTCCGCGGCCCTGCGGAGCCAGGGCACAGCGCTCGCGTGATCTACCGATGCAGGTGACGGTACCCGGCTACTCCGTGCCGGAAGCGACCGACGGCCTGGGGCCCTTCCGGTTGCCAGGAAAAAACGGCAGGAACTGTACCTGCGACGGCGGGTAACCATTCGTGGCTGTTATGTCGACTGGATGTTGCGTCATGGCTCGGCAAACGCTGAAGACTGCGTTCGCTTCCGAGGGATTGTCGGCCATTACTCGCAGATTGGGTACTCCCCTAAGCTGTAGGTAACGCGCAAGGCTTTCAATTTCGAAGAACGATCCCCAGGCGTACGCGTCGGAAAAACGAATGTGTGGTTGGCTCCCCGGGGGCAGCGCCGGCACACGGATCTGAGCGTTCGTGGTCTGCTGAGGCATGCTCTGCTTAAACATTGCCACCACCGTCTGCCCGCGCACCTGCGGGACCCCGTATTCGATATGCGCCGTGGTTCCCGCCTCAAGCGCTAGGAACGTGGACTGGGACCAACACCGGCTTCGGGCCTCATTGTTTGCGGCGCGAGATCCCTTGGTTTTCCCCACGGGCGCGATTGTCTTGCTGGCGACCAGGAGGTGCTGATATTCGTAGATGACGCTGGTGACCGCCGTGGCGAGTGAGGCGGACTCCTTGAAGTGCTTGGAGCGCGGCCAATAGTAGTAGGCGAACGTGAGCGGAAAGTAGTGGGTTGCGGCCTTCGTGAATGCGCGCGAATACCTTACGCCGTAGGGAAGCAGCAGGAGCGTTGCATGGAGCGCAGGCGGGCGGCGGCCAAGGAGGTACCGCGCAACTCGGTGGGCTCTTCGAAACGCCTCGCCCCAGTCCGGGGCTGCGTGAGGCAGCTTCCCATCGCTCGCGTCATCCCGACCGTTCTGTTGGAGCTTCGCGCCTCCGGTCAGGGCCTTCGAGCCAGTAGCCACCGACGGCACGGCCTTGACCACCCACTCCCAGCTCTCGTCCGTCCCCGAGACGATTTGGACGCTCGGCTTTTCCCATAGGGTGGCCCTGCCGTTGAGTTGAGTGGTCGACGTGACCCGATAACCGCCGCCTGACTTCGCCACCTCCACCCCCCACGAAGCGACGCCGGGAGTCCGCACCTGCGCGCGTGGAACGTCGTATCGGACGCAACCAGCTCCGAAGGCAGTCAGGGCCAGGCCCAGGACGAAAATACATAGATGGGGGATGGCATTCGTGTCGCGTCTTCCCGCCCGCTGACAGTTGAATCGGTTCATTGGGTGCCTAGTGGTCATTAACGCTGGGGTGTGAGATTGTCAAGGTCCCTTGATTTTTCCTGTGACACATCGGTGCGGGAAGTTACGAGATGCAGGAAGCTATTCTAAGACCACGGGCGTAACGTGCATGTCGAGTGTCTGGGTCGACAGGCACGATTGACGGGCCGGTTCAAGGCGTGCCCAGCCGGGTTTCGACCGCAGCCATCGAATATTGGTTACGTAGATCAGCAGGCTCGGCTTTCTTCGCCACCTCTCCAGGTCCGACGGTGCGACCTTGTCTGCGCAGACCGCGAAATCGATCAGGCTGCGTGTATCGATTGTCTCTACAGCGACGCGTGGTCTCCGGATGCCCTGAGAAAGATTGGCGACAACGAGGCTGTCCGCGTTGCGCCAGCTATCCGTGAAGGCAACTGTGTTACCGTCGAGCCAGAAGAAACCGTCGGAGGAGATCTGGTGCTGGCTCCTCGCATGGCGTGCGGAAATGATGTCTGCCAAATAGGGCCCAGTGCCGTGCGGATATAGAGGCCAGCCTGCATTGTAGGCGTTCTGCGGCCCTGACTGGCTGCGATTGTAGCGCGGCCCGCGCGCCAGATCGTATGCGAGGTAGACATCGCTCACCAGGAAACCCCCGGGAACCATCCTCGGGAACCACTCGCGATATACAGCGAACCGGTGATTGGGTGAAGCCGAGGCCCAAACGCCTTCGACGGTGTCGGTGACGCGGCCGGAGGGGAGCGCGAGGATAGTGATGATTGATGCGCCCGCTCCCGCCAGGCCCAGAATTGCTGCCCTGTTCCTGCTTTCGATGTATAGGTTTTCCGCCTGTGCGGTCATGTTCTTCAGGTCAAACCGTGAGGCCATGCCCGTACGCCTATTCACGATGCGGAAGGGCAATGGTCGGCCGTTCAAGCATTGCCGGCACTCCTTGCTGGCGGTGAGGGATAAAGACCACCGCGCGGAACGGGCCCGCAAGGGTAGCTGACGGCTTGGGTTAAAAAATCTCGAGGACGGGGGCGCGGGCCGAGTTTTGCCAGAGCCGCGGCTCGCGGGCTTGAGCTTGATGAGGAGAGACTTTTCTATTCCCGAAGTGAGCTTGAGGGCGCTGTAATGCACGGGCTGATAGCCGGGAGCTGAGACCATGATGTCGACCGGAAATGAGGCGGGCAGCAGGATGCGGTAATGCCATGGTTCGCTCGAGCTGAATGTTCCGTGGGGCGTGTGGGGCCGCGAAAAGACGAAGTTCGCGTTATTGATTGGCGCTCCGGTGACGGAATCTTGAATGAACCCCGTCAGAATGCCCGCTTTTGGGCCGAGTTGTATCCGAACAGCCGCCTCTGGCGAGGACTTGGAAAGCGTGACGTGAAGGGATGGGGCGTTCGGGTAAAACCCGAAGAGGTCGAGCGGATAGCCGGCGCTTTCCTTGCCCGCCGTGACGAAGTATTTCAGAAGCCACAAGCCCTTGATGACGAATCGGCCGCGCGCGTCGGTCCGGGCCCAGGGAACGGCTGTGCCGAGCCTCACGCCGAGCGGCATTGCCATTACCTTGGCGTCGACGACAGGATCTCCGTGTTCGTCGACGACAATGCCGCGAATGATGCCTGTTGTCGCGGGAGCATGGGACTGGCGCGGAACACCGCCGGGGATGGCGAGAATTGCCAGCATGG
>JBJKSR010000044.1:0-5803 GCA_046703965.1 Gammaproteobacteria bacterium
GCAGGGCTGTCGCGCATGCCGGACACCATGCGGTCCAGGTAATCGCTCAATTCCAGGCAGCCGCGCATCAGGGGCTCGAGGTTCGCCCGCTCCGGCGACAGCCGGCCCTCGGAGACCGCGCGGGTCAGTGCCTCGAGGTGCTCGGCAAGCATCTGCCCGCCGCGCACTTCGACCATGGTGAGCGTCCCCGCGACCTGGTGCAGGTAGTCCACCACCTCGCGCAACAGTTCGCGGTTCTCGGGTTCTTCGGCAAAGGCGTCGAGACGCTGCCGGGACGCGTCGAGCGAGCGCTCGAGTTCCGTCTTGATCCAGGTCAGCGAATCGAGATTGACGCTAGACACGACGCCTGCTCTCCATCATGCGAGTCGGCTCAGGCCGAACTGCCGGCCGTTGCAAGGGGCGTTTCCCGGGATTCGGTTTCGTTGCCCAAGTCCGGGACCGCCGTCTCGACCGCGGCGGCTTGCGGTTCGCCGCCCTCGCTCGGCAGGGTGAAGCCGGAAACCGAACGCCGCAGGTCCGCCGACAGGGCCGCCAACTTCCCGATCGACCGCGCCGTAACCGCCGTCCCTTCGGCTGTCTGGGAGGTGATCTCCTGGATCACGCTCATCGTGTTGGAGACCTCGCCCGCCGTCCGGGCCTGTTCGCGAGCCGCACCGGAGATGATCTCGATGAGCTTTGCGATGTTGTTCGACACCGCCTCGATCTCGTCCAGCGCGTGGCCGGCGTCCTCGGCCAGCTGGGCACCGTTGACCACGCCCGCCGTCGACTGTTCCATCGACAGGATCGCCTCGTTGGTGTCCGACTGAATCGTGCGTACAAGGGTTTCGATCTGGCGCGTGGCGCCGGCGGCGCGCTCGGCGAGACGCTGCACTTCGTCCGCCACCACGCCGAAGCCGCGGCCGGCCTCGCCGGCGGTGGAGGCCTGGATCGCGGCGTTCAACGCCAGGATGTTCGTCTGCTCGGCGATGTCGTTGATCAGTTCCACGATGTCGCCGACCTCCTGCGAGGATTCGCCCAGGCGCTTCATGCGCTTGGACGTTTCCTGGATCGTCTCGCGAATGTTGGTCATGCCGTTGATCGTCCGCCGCACGGCCTCGCCGCCTTTATGGGCGATGCTCACCGAACTGCGCGCGACTTCGGCCGCCCGCTCCGCATTGGCGGACACCTGCTCGACCGACTCCGCCATCTGCGCAATGGAGGACGTGGCCGTGGTGATCTGGGCATTCTGGTTTTCCGCCGCCTCCGCGAGGTGCGAAGCCGTGGCCTCGGTCTGGCGGGCCGCGGAATCGACCTGCACCGCGGTGTCGTTGATCGTCTTTACCAGGTCGCGCAGCGCCTCGACCGTGTAGTTGATCGAGTCCGAGATGGCCCCCGTAATGTCTTCGGTCACCTCCAGGTGAACGGTGAGGTCGCCGTCCGCCAGGGTGGCCAGGTCGTCCATGAGGCGCATGATCGACTGCTGGTTTCGCTCGTTCATTTCCTGCTGCACGCGCGCCGCACGACGGGCCTCACCCGTCATCTGGTAGCGGAACACGAGCGCGATGATGAACAGCAGCGCAAGGCCGCCGAGTATGTAGCCGTACAGCGGCTTGAACGGCCGCGCCGTCATCTGCGCCTGGTAACCGGTAATGATGTCGTGGGCATTGCCCAGCATCTTGGGCCCGGCGGCTTCCAGCACCGCCCGCGCCTTCTGCCAGTCGACGATCGATCCGGCAACCGGGGCCAGCGTTTGCAGGTTGGAATTGAGCGACTGGTACTGCGTCTGCAAGTTGCCGAGCGCCGCCTGGATGTCCGAATAGCCCGGCAGCGCGGCAATGTTCATCGAGGGGGAGCCATTGTCGAAGGCGTTCAGAAGGTCGCCGAAGCCATTGACGTTATTGACGAATTGCTGCGCGGCGGCGGTGTAGTCGCCCGTTCCCTGCAGCATCCGGTCCATGTCGCTGGCAGTCTGCGACGCCATCAGGGCCTGGCGCGAAGCGCGGGTAATCAAGTCGCGCGACAGGCCGTGCGCCGCCATGCGGTCGGCGAGCTGGTTCCAGGCGGTCACGTAGGCGGGCATGGCCTGGCGCACCGCGTTCGCGGCCTGTACCGACACCAGCACGCTGGTGCGCGCCTTGGTCAACGTCTGCGTAGCCTGCCGGGCGGTGGTCCACTCGTTCTGTACCAGCGCCAGGCTGGAAGCCACCATGCCCGATGCGGCCGGCATCAGCGTCTGCGGGTCGCCGCCTCCCAGAAGCGCCAGGGCCGTACTCATCTGGTCCGACCCGGAAGCGAGATCCCCGAAAGCCGAACGGTGACCGTTCAACGCGGCCCGTGCCTCGTTCGGCAGGGCCTGGGACTGGACGGCCACCGTCGAGGCCTGGTCCAGGAATTCGGTGTCGTACACCGAATACTGCGCCACGAAGAAGAAGTCCGCCGCAGCGGCAATGATGCATACCAGCGCCAGCAAGCCCACTATGTAAGTGAGAATGGTTCCTCGCGCCGTTGTTCTGGATTCAGCCATGGAGGGTTACCTCGATGTAATCTCTGGATGACGGATGACGTCCATCCCTGACGCACCGGTTGTCATGAAGCCGCCTGCAGGAAGGCTTCCGATTCGACAAGGTCGCGCAGGCTCAATACGGCCCAGGTCTCGTTGTCGCGTTCGTAAGCCCCCAGCAGGAAAGGTGTCAGCGTCTCGGGCATCGCCGTCGGTTGCCCGCCGGCGTCCTCCGCCGTGAAGCGCCTGAAGCCCACGACCTGGTCCACCAGCAACCCGGCCGGGACTTCGGGATGGTTCACCACGATGACACGGCTCGAGCGCGACACCGAGGACTCGCCGAGTCCAGCCCAGCGCGCCATGTTGGTGATGGGCAGCAGTTGGCCACGAACGTTGGCCAGCCCCATCAGCCACGACTTGGCGCGCGGGATACGGGAAACACCCGGCCAGGTGATGACCTCGCGGATCTCCGTGCGCGAACAGATCAGGTGATAGCGCCCGAGGCGGAATGCCACGCCAACCCACAGGTTGGCGCTGGCACGCCGCGACCCGGTCCCCGCGCCGAGGATCGCCTCTTCAAGCCCCAGCAGAAGCTCGAAAGGGCGCCCGCGCAGTTCGGCCAGCGCCTCGGACGCCATCTCAGGCGCAGACCTCTTTCACCTTGGCCAGCAGGGTTTCCGACGACACCGGCTTGGTCAGGTAGGCAGCCGCCCCCTGGCGCATGCCCCACACCTCATCGGTGGGTTGATCCTTACTGGTCACGATCACCACGGGGATGTTGGCTGTCTTGGGGTCCTTGGTGATCTTTCGCGTCGCCTGGAAGCCGTTCACACCGGGCATCACCACGTCCATGATGATGACGTCGGGCAGCGACTCGTGCGCGACTCTCAGTCCGCTGTCGCCGTCCTCGGCGGTCAGCACTTCGAATCCGTTCTTTTCCAGCGCGGTGCGCATAACATGGGTTTCCGTGGGTGAATCATCCACGATCAATACTTTTGGCATATGTGTCAGGCCTCTTACCTTTAGCTAACTTCCCGGCGCTTGGCCGAAACGTGGCGCTGTACGGCGCCGATCAGTTGGTCTTTGGTGAACGGCTTGGTGACGTATTCCTCGGAACCCACGACCCGGCCCTTGGCCATGTCGAACAATCCGTCCTTGCTCGAGAGCATGATCACGGGAATGTCCCGGAACGCGGGATTGCTCTTGACCATGGAGCAGGTCTGGTACCCGTCCAGGCGCGGCATCATCACGTCGACGAAGACCACGTCGGGGTGGCTGTCGACGATCAGCGACAGTGCCTCGAACCCGTCTTCGGCCGTGAGCACGGTGGCGCCGGCGCGACCCAGGAGCGATTCGGCCGAACGCCGTATCGTCTTGGAGTCGTCGACGACGACAACCTTTACCCCAGTCAAATCCGTCACTGCGTCATTCACCTCCAGGTCCCCCTGAACTCTGGCGGCATTCAAACGACTGTCTCGATTCTGATCTCCGGTCGAGTTCATCCCGTTTGCGCCCCAGGCCTACGCACGTGCAATATACCTTAATATTTAGCACAATATTCGCTTTTAAGCTATTGAGTCAATGGCAACTACCTCCGCCAAACTCGCTGATGGACCCCGCCTCGCAGTGATCATGGACCCGATCGAAGCAATTCGGCCGGCCAAGGATACAACGCTCGCCCTGCTGTTGGAAGCCCAGAGGCGTGGTTACACGCTGACCTGCGTGCGCGTCGAGAACCTGTGGGCCGCGGGAGGAACAACCTGGATACGGGGCCAGCGGGTCCGGGTCAGGGACAACGCCGAAGATTGGTTCGAGGTCGAGGAGAGCCTGGTCGAGCCGCTCGCGGACTTCGACCTCGTGCTGATGCGCAAGGATCCCCCCTTCGACCAGGAATACATCTACATCACCTACCTGCTGGAACTGGCCGAGGCCGCCGGCACCCGGGTGGTCAACAAGCCCCGCGCCCTGCGCGATTACAACGAGAAGGCCTCCATCCTGAAGTTCCCGGAGCTGGCGCCGCCCACCTTGGTCGCTCTGGAAACGCGGCAGTTCAGGGAATTCCACGCGCGCGAAGATCACATCGTCCTCAAGCCGCTCGACGGCATGGGCGGACGCGGGGTGTTCGTGCTCGGCCCCGGCGACCCCAACCTGGGGTCGGTGGTCGAGACGCTGACCGACGGCGGGCGCAAGCACATCATGGCGCAGCGCTACCTCCCCGCCATCCGCGAGGGCGACAAGCGGGTGCTGCTGGTCGACGGCGTGCCGGTGCCTTACATGCTGGCCCGCGTCCCGGCGGAAGGCGAGAGCCGCGGCAACCTCGCGGCCGGCGGACGCGGCGATCCCCGGCCGCTCGGGGAGGCCGAGCGGCGCATCGCGGAGGCCGTGGGGCCCAGGCTCGCGGGCGAGGGACTGGCCTTCGTCGGGCTCGACATCATCGGCGACCGGCTGACCGAGATCAACGTCACGAGCCCGACCTGCGTGCGCGAACTCGACCGCGCCTTCGGGACCAATATCGCCGGCGACCTGTTCGACGCCATCGAAGCCGCCACGCAATGACCCGCTACGACCTGCCTTTCACGGTCTCCAACCGCCAGATCACGCGGGAGCGCCTGATCACGGCATTGATATTTGCCCTATTGGCGCACGGCGTAATCCTGCTCGGCGTGGGTTTCGTCTCGCTCGTGCCGCGGCCGGCCCACAACCGCAGCGTGGCCGTGACCCTGGTGCGCGACACCCGGGTGATGCCGCCGCCGCGCAAGATGGACTACCTGGCCCAGGCCAACCAGCGCGGGCCCGGCAACACCCGGAGCCACGCGGCGCCGGAACCCGCCCTCGGCTCCGGACAACCGTTCCCGCAGCCCGACCTGGATCTTGCCGCGGCATTCCGCGCCAGTTCCCCGGCGCTGCAACACTTGCTGCGCCCGTCGCAGACCCCGCCCCGGAGGCGGCGCGGTTACGACGTGGTCAGCAGCAGTGCCGGCCGCCTTACGGCCGCCAGGGGGGCCGCGCCGCGCACCGGCGCGCGCCTGCCGCTGATCACCCGTCTGGTGCCGCCGAGCCGCGCCCAGGAGGCCGACTCGCATTCGCCGGTCGTCACGCTGCCACGGCTGCACGGCGAGCAGCCGCGCAAGGGAGCCGACACCGCCAATGCCCGGGCTTCCGTCTATGCGCCCTACCTGGAAGCGTGGCGCGAACGCATCGAGGTCGTCGGCAACCGGCATTACAACGCCCTGGTGCCCGCCTACATCGATCGCGGGCACCTCACGTTGAGCGTCACGCTGAACGCGGACGGCAGCATCCACGCCATCCGGATCCTGCAACGCT
>JBJKSR010000045.1:0-3307 GCA_046703965.1 Gammaproteobacteria bacterium
GCGCTCGGTGACCGAAAGCGCACGCCGGGCATCGAGCAGGTTGAAGGCGTGCGAGGCCTCGAGCGCGCGCTCGTAGGCGGGCAGGGTTTCCCCGGCTTCCAGCAGGCGGCCGTGGTCGCGCTCGCAGGCCGAGAAGTGCTTGTGAAGCTCCGCGGTATCGGCCAGCTCGAAGTTGTAGCGCGACTGCTCGCGCTCGTTGCGCAGGTAGAGGTCGCCGTAAGTGAGGGCGCCGCCCGGCGTCTGTTGCCAGACCAGGTCGAACATGCTGTCCGTGTCCTGCAGGTACATGGCGATGCGCTCCAGCCCGTAAGTGATCTCGCCCGTGACCGGACGGCATTCGATGCCGCCGACTTGCTGGAAGTAGGTGAACTGGCTGATTTCCATGCCGTTCAGCCAGACTTCCCAGCCCAGGCCCCACGCGCCCAGCGTCGGCGAGGCCCAGTCGTCCTCGACGAAGCGCACGTCGTGCACGTCGAGGTCCAGGCCGAGCGCGGCGAGCGACCCCAGGTACTGCTGCTGGAAATCCTCCGGCACGGGTTTCATGAGCACCTGAAACTGGAAGTACTGCTGGCTGCGGTTGGGGTTTTCCCCGTAGCGCCCGTCGGTGGGACGGCGGCAGGGCTGGACGAACGCGGCATGCCAGGGTGTCGGGCCGAGCGCTCTCAGGAAGGTCGCCGGATGGAACGTTGCGGCGCCCATGGGCATGTCGTAGGGTTCGAGCAGGGCGCAGCCGCGCTCTGCCCAGTACTGGCGCAGGCGCAGTACGAGCGCCTGGAAAGTTTGCGGTGATTTTTCGGGCATTCGGCGTGGCCCGCGCGTCAGGGCGGCAATCAAAGGGGATTAGTATAAAGGGGTAGGCGGCGCCGGCGGCGAGGGCCGGCGCCGCCACATGGGGAATCATCTTTCTGTCTACCCGGGAGCCCTTTCATGAGTGCCGATGACATTCTCAAGCGGATCGCCGCCGGCGAGATTCATTTTGTGGACTTGCGCTTTACCGACACGCGGGGCAAGGAACAGCACGTGACGGTGACGCCCACCAGCGTCGACGCCGACTTCTTCGAGGAAGGCAAAGCCTTCGACGGCTCCTCGATCGCAGGCTGGAAGCAGATCAACGAATCCGACATGGTGCTGATGCCGGATGCCGCGAGTGCGGTGATGGACCCGTTCATGGCGCACCCGACGCTGGTGCTGCGCTGCGACGTGGTGGAGCCGACCACCCTCTCCGGCTACGAACGCGATCCGCGCTCCATCGCGCGCCGTGCCGAGACCTACCTGCAGCAGACCGGCCTGGCCGACACCGCCTGGTTCGGTCCCGAGAACGAATTCTTCATCTTCGACAACGTGCGCTGGGGCAGTGCCGTGGGCAGCGCCTTCTACGAAGTCGATTCGATGGAAGCGAACTGGAATTCGGGGCGCGTCTATCCCGACGGCAACTTCGGCCATCGGCCCGGTCTCAAGGGCGGCTATTTCCCGGTACCGCCGGTGGACTCCCTGCAGGACATCCGTTCCGAGATGTGCCGCGTGATGGAGGAGATGGGCGTGAAGTGCGAAGTCCATCACCACGAGGTGGCCACCGCCGGGCAGTGCGAAATCGGCGTGCGCCTGAACACGCTCGTACGCAAGGCCGACGAAGTGCAGCTGCTGAAGTACGTCGTGATGAACGTGGCCCAGAAATACGGCAAGACGGCAACCTTCATGCCCAAGCCGCTGACCGGCGACAACGGCAACGGCATGCACGTGCACCTGTCGCTCGGCAAGGACGGCAAGAACCTGTTCGCCGGCGACGGCTACGGCGGCCTGTCGGAGACGGCGCTGTTCTTCATCGGCGGCATCATTCGCCACGCGCGCGCGCTCAACGCCTTGACCAATCCCGCGACCAACAGCTACAAGCGCCTCGTCCCAGGCTTCGAGGCCCCGGTGAAGCTCGCCTACTCCGCGCGCAACCGGTCGGCCTCGATCCGGGTGCCGTTCGCGCCGAGCGCGAAGGGCCGGCGCATCGAGGTGCGTTTCCCGGACAGCATGGCGAATCCCTACTTCGCGTTCAGCGCATTGCTCATGGCCGGCCTCGACGGCATTCTCAATCGCCTGCATCCCGGAGAGGCGATGGACAAGGACCTCTACGATTTGCCGCCCGAGGTGTCCGCCGACATTCCGGAAGTGGCGTATTCGCTGGAAGGGGCGCTCGATGCGCTCGATGCGGACCACGACTTCCTGACCGCAGGCGGGGTTTTCAGCGAGGATGCGCTGGCCGCCTACGCCGGGCTCAAGCGGCAGGACGTGCAGCGCGTGCGCATGACGACGCACCCCGTCGAGTTCGACCTCTACTACAGCCTTTGAGGTCCGATCCGGGGGATGAAGAGCCGCTACTGGGGCCGCAGCGACTACAGCCACGGGGAGGTGGCGCGCGCCGGCGTGCTGCTGATCAACCTGGGCACGCCGCAGGCGCTGACGGTGCGCGCGGTGCGCCGTTACCTGGCCCAGTTCCTGTCGGATCCGCGAGTGATCGAGTTGCCGCCGCTCGCGCGTTGGTTGCTGCTGCACGGCATCATCCTGCGTGTGCGCCCGCGCAAGGCGCTCGCTGCGTACCGCGCGGTATGGACCGGCGACGGCTCGCCGCTGATGGTGCACTCGCGGGCGCTCGAGCAGGGCGTCCGCGATGCGCTGGCAACGCGCGTCGAGGGTCCGGTGTCGGTGGGGCTCGCCATGAGCTATGGAGAGCCCACCGTGGAACAGGCGCTGCATGTGTTGATGCGCGCGGGCGTCGAACGGCTCGTGGTGCTTCCGCTCTACCCCCAGTATTCGGGCGCGACCACGGGTGCCGCGAGCGACGCCCTCGGCGCCGCGCTGGCGCGGCTGCGCTGGGTGCCTGCGACACGCTTCGTCAACCATTATCACGACCACCCGCGCTACGTCGACGCCGTTGCGGCCGGCGTGCGCCGGGCGTGGGAGCTTGAAGGGCGCAGCGAGCGGTTGCTGCTCTCGTTCCACGGCATGCCGCGCGCCACCCTCGCCGCGGGGGACCCTTACTACTGCCATTGCCAGGGCAGCGCCCGCTTGATCTCCAAGACCCTGGGCCTGGCACGTGCCGACTGGGCGCTGGGCTTCCAGTCGCGTTTCGGGCGCGCGGCCTGGCTGCAGCCGGACACGGAGGCTACGCTGCGCGGGTGGGCCGAGGCCGGCATCGAAAGCGTCACCGTGGCCTGCCCCGGCTTTGCGGTCGATTGCCTGGAGACGCTGGAGGAAGTGGCCCAGCGCTACCGCGACGTATTCCTGAGCGCGGGTGGAAAGCGCTTTACCTACGTCCCGG
>JBJKSR010000046.1:0-4060 GCA_046703965.1 Gammaproteobacteria bacterium
CCATCAGCTGCTAGCTTTGACATGACATCCAGAACCTCATGGATCATCTCCGGGTCGAGCGCGGACGTGGGCTCGTCGAACAGCATGGCGGCAGGATTCATCGCCAGCGAGCGGGCAATCGCACCACGCTGTTGCTGTCCACCGGAAAGTTGTCCAGGATATTTCCGTGAGTGACTCTCGAGCCCGACCCTGCCGAGCAGCACCAACCCTTGCGACTCCGCTTCGCGTCTGGGCAAGCCCAGCACGGCGCGGGGTGCCAGCGTTACATTGTCGAGAAGAGTCATGTGGGGATATAGCTCGAAGCTCTGAAAGAGCATTCCGAGTTTCGAGCGAAGACGTGGAAGATTAGTCGATCTGGAGTGAACTCGGACGCCATCCACTGTGATGCGCCCCTTCTGGATCGTCTCGAGCCCGTTGATACAGCGAATCAGCGTACTCTTTCCAGAGCCGGATGGGCCGCAAATGACAACCACCTCACGCCGTTCGATACTGGCCGAACACCCTTTTAGGACGTGGGCATGGCCAAACCATTTGTCGATGTTCTCGATCTCAATCAGTGCCATATGAAGCTCAGGTCCGCATTCCGGTTGGAGACAGGCGGGCTTGTGACACCCGTACCATTTGCGAGCCGGCCAGCGAGACGGTGAAATACACCGCCGCAACCAGCAAGTACATGGGAGTGACACGCGCGGTGCGTGCAGCGATGATGTTGGCCGTGCCCATGAAGTCGCGGATGCCGAGTACGAACACCACTGAGGTGTCCATGAATAGGAGTATGGCCTGGGAGAGCAGGATAGGCGCCATCTTGCGCACGGCCTGCGGCAGCACGACCAGGCGCATCGCCTGCATGCGCGTCAGGCCCGTCGCCAGAGCTGATTCGGTCTGACCAAGCGGCACTGCCAGGATTCCGGCGCGAATGATCTCGCCAAAATACGCTGCTTCAAACAGCGTGAGCCCAATGACCGCAGATTCAAATGCCCCCATGGTGTAGTTCGTCAGCATCGGGACCAGCAGGTAGATCCAAAAGAGAATCAGCATAAGCGGAATTGATCGAAACAGGCTCACGTATCCGAATGCCGGCACGATGAGCAGACGGACCCGGGACAAGCGCATGAGCGCCAGAACGATCCCGAACAGGATGGCCGCGCTGCCCGCCACGAAGGTCAAGATCAGCGTGATGCGCAGCCCCGTCAAAAGAAAGGGCAGCGATCGGAGGATGAGGTGTAGGTCCGAGCTGTTCACCGCGGAATCTTGAGCAGTCGCTCAGCGGCCGTGATCGCCACGACCAGAAGGATCGCCGCTACAGAATAGAAGATGGTTGCGGCGGTAAATGCCTCGATTCCATTGCCGCTGAAGGATTCAATCTGATGCGCCCGTGCCGTCATCTCCATGACGCCAATCGTAAGGCCCAACGCAGTGATTTTGAGGCCGATCATCATCTCGGAGCCGAGCGTCGGAATGAGCATACGGTAGGCGATCGGAAGGCGCACAAATCGGTAAACCTGAAATGATGTGAGGCCCGTTGCGAGGGCCGCTTCGACCGTCCGGTGAGGCACTGCCTCGATCCCGGCGCGTACGTGTTCGCCGATGCGAGCGGAAAGAAAGAGTCCCAAAGCCACCACGCAGGTGATGAATTCGGGGTGCGGCATGTCGTACATCACGTAGTGCCGCCATGTTGCTGGCAGCAGCTCCGGCACCACGAAATACCACAGGAACAGCTGCACCACCGGCGGAATGTTGCGCAGCACCTCGACGTAAACGCGGGTGAGCCGGCGAACGATCGTACTCTGGAAGGTTCCCGCCACTCCGATGACCGAGCCTGCGAGGAACGCGAGCACCCAAATACAGGCCGCGAGGACAAGGGTGGTTGATGCGCCGGTGAGTAGCCAGTGAAAATACGGCTGTTCGCGGAGCACCGACCAATTGAATTCGTATCCCATAGCTTCTTTGAGACCATCAAATCGTGGGGGCGAAAAGAGAGCTTCGCGCGACTTTCTATTCCGGCGGAATCGCTATCAGCTCGAATGCGCGCTGCGTGACGGGATCTGGCTTGATGCCAAGAGGCGCCATCCACTTGTTCGCGAGCTTCTTGAGTACACCGGTCTCGATGAGCCGACTTATGGTCGTATCGACCAGAAGGCGAAACTGCGAATCGTTGCGCCTAAGCATGAGGCCGATGGTATCGGTGATGAATGGCCGGCCTACCACCTCGAGCTTCGCCGCCAGCGGGTTTGAGTGCATCAGGGCAGCGAGCGCTACGTCATCCCCGGCGAAAGCATCTGACCGACCGGAACTGACGCTCAGAATGGCTTCTGCGGGGGATTCGAAATCCAGGATGTGCAGATCGAATCCGTTCTGCGCCATCATGGTGAAATGCCAGTCGGCATTGGTGCCTTCAATCACCGCGAGGCGCTTGCCGACCAGCTGTCTCAGACCACGTATGCCGGAATTCGGCCGCACCACGTAACGGCTCACGGAGAAGAATATCGGCAAACTGAAGTCAACCTCTCGCATGCGTGCCTGATTGATCGCCGCATTTCCGCAATCGAGATCGACTATACCGTTTGCAACGAGCGGAACACGGGTTGACGCCTCGGTCGAGATATACTTGACACGGATGGGTTTGCCAACTGTGGCGCCTATCGCGGCGACTATGTATTTGCAGACATCGATGGTATATCCGACGATTCGCTGATCGCGATTCAGAAACGTGTATGGAGGCGCAGCATCGCGATATCCGATCGTGATGGTGCCTGTTCGAGCAATTTTCGCCAAGGTTCCGCTGAACGGCGCGGCGGACGCCGACGCAGCACCGAGCAATAGAGCGAGCAATCCAAGCCGCTTCACAAGTGATCTCCCCCGTTCCCCCATGAGAGCGCGGCGCCACCGTCGGGAGTGAGCTGTTGCGGGCCCGGTCCCATCTCACAGACTGTGTATCTATGCATTGCGACGCCCAAATCGACCTGAGACAGACTGATTGTGTGCGCTCTCATTCGGTAAATCCAGCGCCAATTGCCGCGGGCCCGCGCATACTCATCCAGTATGAATCGCATAGCACAATAGCATTGGCCATGCTCCGCGCCGACCGTGCTATAACTCGCGATGACGGGGTACTTTGCGCTCTCGCGATGGGCCAATGAGCAGCAAACGACAAGTAAGGTCACACAAACAATGGCATTTGCGCGAAAGATATTGACATCCACACTCCTAGGCGGAGTGTTGACCCTGGTTGTCTGCATGACGCCGACTCGAGCATCAACAACGGTCGTCGAGCAAGGGTACTGGCAGACTCTTCCACGGAAGTTTGACTTTCCACAGCCCATGGATGAATGTTATGCCGTAACCGTCGATGGCATGATATACGTCATCGGAGGCCTGAATACGCGCAACGAGAGCGGCTATTTGCCGATGGGGGCCGTCTGGTCCTTCAATCCGAGGAGCGGCAAGTGGACCCACCTCAGGCGCATGCCGGTTCCTACTCATCACTTCGCCATCACGGTCTACCGGCACGACATCTACATTTTCGGCGGCTTCGTAGCGCCACACGGTGCACCGGGCTGGCTGCCGGTCGCCACGTCATGGCGATTCGATCCAAGGAATGACTCGTGGCACAGGCTGGCGCCGGCACCTCAAGCCCGTGGCGCGGGTGTCGCGGTGACGTGGAAGAACAAGATGTATTACCTGGGCGGCGCAAAGAACGTGCCCGGAGCGAGGACCACGGTTCTTAGGTTCACCGGAGAGAGCGACGAATCTGTCGGCACGCTCGAGTCGTACGACCCGGCCAGCAACACCTGGAAGACTCTCGAACCGATGCCGACCGGTCGGAACCATTTCGGCGCGGCGGTCGTCGACGGCAAGATCTACGCGATCGGAGGGCGACTTGGTTCGGTCTTCATCGTGCGCTCGACCAATACCAACCTCGTCGAGGAGTACGACATTGCGCGCAACAGGTGGCAGACGAGCGCCCCCATGCCGACTGCACGTAGTGGGATATCCGTGAACGTGTACAAGGGCTTGATATTCGTGGGGGGCGGCGAATACCAGAGCCCGAAGATCGTCG
>JBJKSR010000047.1:0-2833 GCA_046703965.1 Gammaproteobacteria bacterium
ACTTTCTGAACATCCTCTCCGCGGTGGAGACCACGATGGTCGCCCTGCGCCTGGGCGGCGACCGCACGGTGGCGATCGCCACCGGGGTGCTCACCTTCGTGATGCTGATCGTCGCGGAGATCGCGCCCAAGACCCTGGCCGCGCTCAAGCCGGAGCGGCTTGCCTTCGGCGCGAGCTACGTGCTGGTGGTCCTGCTCAAGGTGCTCTACCCGGTGGTCTGGGTGCTCAACTTGTGCGCGAACGGCCTGCTGCGGCTGTTCGGCCTGCACCCCGACAAGGTCGAAGAAACCGGGCTGACCCGCGACGAACTGCGCACGCTGGTGATGGAATCCGGCATGCAGCAGGCGCGGCGCCAGCAGATGCTGCTCGGCGTGCTCGAACTGGAAGAGGTCGCCGTGGAGGACGTGATGGTGCCGCGCAGTCGGATCGAGGGCATCGACATCGACGGCGAGCCCGGCGAGATCCGGCGCCAGCTCGCAGCCAGCCGCCATACCCGCCTGCCGCTGTTCCGCTCGAGCATCGAGAACACGGTCGGCGTGCTGAACATGCGCGAAATGGGGCTGAATCTCGTGGAACACGGATTCGACGCCACGCAGCTCACGGCGCTCGCCCACGAGCCGTATTACATACCCGAGGGCACTACCCTCGCCCGGCAGTTGGTAAACTTCCGCCAGCGGAACCAGAGCTGGGCCCTGGTCGTCGACGAATACGGGGACATCCTCGGCGTACTGACGCTGGAAGACGTGCTGCAGGAAATCGCCGGCGAACTGAGCCAGGTGCGCCGCGACGAGCAGGACGTGATCATCCGCGAGGACGACGGCAGCGTGCTGGTTCCGGGGTATCTCGGCATCAAGCGCGTGAACAAGCACCTGGGCTGGAAGTTGCCCACGGACGGACCGCGCACGCTCAACGGACTGGTACTGGAGCAACTCGAAACCATGCCCGAGAACGGCGCGCAACTCGAGATCGACGGCCACCGGGCCGAGATCGTGGAAACCAGCAAGAGCGGCGTGGTGCTGCTGCGTTTCCTCGGCGAACCGGGACAGACCGAATCCACGATGGAAGAAGGCAAACGGACCCCTTGAAATGAACCACAAGCGCATCATGCTCACCGGCATCAAGACGACCGGCACTCCGCACCTGGGCAACCTGGCCGGCGCCATCCGCCCGGCGATCGAGGGCAGCCTCGACCCGGACGTGCGCGCGTTCTATTTCCTGGCCGACTACCATGCCTTCATCAACGTCTGGGACCCGGCCGACATGCAGCGTTCGACGCTCGACATCGCGGCGGCCTGGCTGGCCTTCGGGCTCGACCCCGAACGCGTGCTGCTTTACCGCCAGTCCGACATCCCCGAGATCTTCGAGCTGACCTGGATCCTGTCGTGCCTGACCGCGAAGGGGTTGATGAACCGCGCCCACGCCTACAAGGCCGCGGTGGACGCGAACCTGGAGACCGGGGCCGACAACGATCCGGACCGCGGCATCACCATGGGGCTCTACAACTACCGGGTGCTGATGGCGGCCGACATCCTCATGTTCAAGGCGAACCAGGTGCCGGTGGGCCGCGACCAGCTCCAGCACCTGGAGATGACGCGCGACATCGCCGCCCGCTTCAACCATCACTTCGGCGAGCACCTGGTGCTGCCAGAAGCGTTGCAGCGCGACGACTCGGCGGTGATCGCGGGACTCGACGGGCGCAAGATGTCGAAGAGCTACGACAACATCATCCCGCTGTTCTGCGATTCGAAGACGTTGCGCAAGCTCATCATGCGCATCAAGACCGACTCAAGCCCGCCGGACGCGCCGAAGGATCCGGAGACCTCCACCCTGTTCAGCCTCTACAGCGCCTTCGCCACGCGTGAGGAAAGCGCGGCGCTGGCCGAGCGCTACCGCAAGGGCATCGGCTGGGGCGAGGCCAAGCAGGTGCTGTTCGAGTACCTCGACGGCATGCTGCGCGAGCCGCGCGAGCGCTACGCCGAACTGACGGCGAACCCCGGGAAGATCGAAGCCGTCCTGCGCGACGGCGCCCGGCGCGCCCGCGCCGAGGCGGCGCCCTACCTGAAGGAACTGCGCGAGGCGATCGGCCTGCACCCGCTCGGCTGAGGTGGGCGAAAGCAAGGCGGCCGCGGGGGCCGGGCGGAACCTAGAGCGTCTGGGTCGGGCGGTCGGCGTGCATGATCGGGGCGAGTATGGCCTCGATCTCGCGGAACAGTTCGCCGTGATCCTGGCTGCCGATCTGTACCCCGATGCCGCGTGTGCGCGGATTGGACGCGCCCGGCGGCGTAACCCACACCACGCGGGCCGCCACGCCCTTGGGCGCCGGTGCATCCGGCAGCGACACCATGACGAAGACTTCCTCGTCCATGGCGTACTCGTCTTCGGTCGGGATGAACAGGCCGCCGCCCTTCACGAAGGGCATGTAGGCCATGAACAGCTCGTTCCGGTCCTTGAAATCGAGCTTCAGAATTCCCTGTCGGCGCGCCATCAGCGACTCCCCTGCTTTTTGTGCAATGCGTCAACGAATAACAGAACCAAGCGCTCGCGTGCAAGTTCGGCGTTGAGCGACGCATGATCCACCGCCAGTTTACGCGCCGCACGCCAGGAACGGAACAGCGCCCGGGGATCGGCCCGGCGCGCCAACCCGGCGAGGCCGTCCACCGGCACCGCATAATCGCCGTCCCAATGCAGCCGTAGCGCGCTGTGCGCCAGCCACGCCATCATCCGCGCCAGCACCGCGGGCGGCAGGTTCTTGAGCCGGGCGGCCAGCGCCAGCGGGTCTTCCTGCCCCGCCGCGGCGTCGCATACCCCGCGGATGTCCTGCGCGGCGTCGCCC
>JBJKSR010000048.1:0-7330 GCA_046703965.1 Gammaproteobacteria bacterium
GCATAATGCTCGCCCGCGGAGCCGTTGGCGGCTCGCAACGCGGCGGGGGTATGCAATTGCACCGTCGCGAAAATCCCGCGCACGATCGGCGCGGAATGCGGTACGAAGGACAGGCGATAGCCGCGCGCCGACTCCGCCCCGAGCAGCCGCCGGATTTCCGCCTCGTGCTGATGTGCGTGAATTTTATAGGCGCGGAAGTCGCCGGCCCGCGCCGGATGGTGCGTCGTCGCGCTGGGCGACGTCCCGGAGCCGGAGGACCCGGTGACCGCGCTGACGGCGATAAGTCCCAGTCCTTCCATCTCCGCCAGCGGCAGCAGGGCCAACTGGACCGCCGTCGCGAAGCAGCCCGGATTGGCGATACGCCGGGCACCGCGCAGGGCAGCCCCGTTTCGTTCCGGGAGACCGTATACAAAGGTATCGAGCGCTTCGGGATACGGGTGGGCACGGCCGTAGGCGCGCTCGAAAGCCGCCGCATCGCCCAGCCGGAAATCGCCGGACAGATCGACGAGGGTCAGCCGTTCGGACAGGCCGGCCCCGGCCCAGGCCTGTTCCAGATCCGGAAGCTGCCGGGCCAGTTCGAAATGCGGCATCGCGGAAAACACGACCGGATTCTCGGATGCCGCCAGCCTCGACCAGTCGGGCTCGGTATCGAACGCGATGTCGACCAGCCCGCGCAAATTGGGATGCGTTTCCCATACCGGTTGGCCGCCGCTGCTTCTCGATACCGCGCGCAGGGTCCGCACGTGAGGGTGCCGGCACAACAGGCGCAGCAACTCGCCGCCCCCGTAGCCGGCGCCGCCGAGAATGCAGGCGTCGGCCATCGTCATTCCCCGGCGGACTCCGCGGTATCGACGCTGACGGCTTCCACCCCGGGCGGCGGCAGCAGGTCGAGCAGGCGCTCGCCCAACGCCCGGGCATGAGTGCAGGCGTTGATTGCCGGAATGCCGAGCGCCGTCTCGACGAAGCGCACGCCGACCTGGTTATCGGTGCACGGACCGGTCACCACGTCGACGCGGATGCCATAGTCCCGCTGCAGACCGCTCACACCGCCGGCGGCTCCGACCGGATCGTTGGCACAAAAAACAAACCCCGCGCCCAGCGCCCGTAGCCGGGAGTCGCCGAGTATGGCCTGGACGCCGTATTCGCCCATAATGCCGTCGCCGGTTTCGGCGACGATGACGTCCAGCCCGTAGGTGGCAAGCTCGGAAAACAGCGTATAGGCCACCCGCGCCGCGGTTTCCGGTCCGGTACACACCACCCCCGCATCGGTAAAATCGAAAACCGGTTCCGCCCCGTAATCGCGCATGGACAAGGTGTCGCGCATCAAGGCCACACCGGTAAGCTTCGCGCCCCCGACCCGATAGCCCGCCTGCACGAGGCGGCGGATAATCGCGCAGGCCGCCGCGGTCTTGCCCGCATTCATGCACGTGCCCGCGACGTAAATCACCGGGCACGTGCCGGATTGCATCGCGGGCCGCAGCGCGTGCAGGCCGACGTTGGCCGGCTTGCCCCGGCGTGAGCGGAAGTCCGGGTACGTCAGGACCTGACCGAGGATCTCGACGTCGAACGGTGATCCCACCTGCGGATTGTGCGATACGCAGGTTCCGACGACGCCGCCGAGGTTGAGGACCTGCAGAACCTGCCCCGGGGTCACGGCTTCCGGCAACACGCCTTCGTAGCCGTGCAGCGCGGATCGATGTCCCAGCGCGCCGACAATGACGTCGCCGCTGTGGATTCGGGTCATGCGGCCGTGTACATCTTCCAGCGTGTTGTAGGCCGACTTGTCGTTGAGAACGCAGCCGGCGACCACTGCCCCGTGCTCCGCCCGGATTTCCCGAGTCAGCGTCAACGCCCGGTCCAATTCCAACTGCCGCGTCACGGAGGCTATCTTGTCCGCATGGATTCTCATTGTGCGGCCTCGGCCCCCAGGGCCAGAATCTGCTGCACCCCGTACAATTTCGCAAACCCGGCCGCTTCCGCACCCGTCCAGAGCCGATTGCTTTCACCGTAGCCCGCCACTTTTTCATCCATCAGCGAGTAGGGGGAGCGCACGCCGTTCACGGCCCAGGCACGCGGGTGGAGGGTCAACTTGACCTCGCCGGTCACGTGCCGCTGGCTGGAATCCAGAAACGCCTCCAGGTCGCGCGCCAAGGGGTCGAAGAAGTGACCCTCGTGCAGCAACTGTCCGTAGAGGTTGCCGATCGTCTCCTTCCAGAATTGCTGGCGCCCGGTCAGCACCAGTTTTTCCAGTTCGCGATGGGCGCCTATCAACAGGCTTGCCGCCGGAGCCTCGAATCCGACGCGCCCCTTGATGCCGAGAATCGTGTCGCCCAGATGAACGCCGCGGCCAATGCCGTACCGGCTGCCCAACTGGTTCAGCGTTTCGATAAGCCGTACCGCCTCCATCGGATCGCCGTCTACGGCCACGGGAACGCCCTGCTCGAATCCCAGGGCGATCTCGCGCGGAGGCAGGTCGGCCACGTCCGGGACGCCGCCGGGAAAGGCCGAGTCCGGCAGCGTGCTCCATGAATCCAGCGTCTCCTTCCCGCCGACCGACGTGCCCCACATTCCCTCGTTGACCGAATAGTCGCGGGTCTTGGCGGGTATCCGGACCCCCCTGGCGGCCAGGTAGGCATATTCTTCTTCCCGGCTCAGGGCGAGCGTACGGATCGGCGTCAGTAATTCCATCTCCGGCGCCAAAGCCCGAAACACCACGTCGAAACGCACCTGGTCGTTGCCGGCCCCGGTCGAGCCGTGCGCCAGGGCCGCGGCACCCGCTTCGCGGGCCGCAGCCACCACCTGAACGGCCTGCGCCACGCGTTCCGCCGACACGCTCAGTGGATAGAGGTTGCCGCGCAGGACATTGCCGTATATCAGGTAGCGCAGGTAGCGATCGAACAGATCCTTGCGTGCGTCCAGAGTCCGGTGCGCCCGCGCCCCCAGGCGCGAGGACGTCCGCTCGATCCGGGCCAGTTCTTCAGGTGAAAACCCGCCGGTATCGACGGTTATCGTCGTCACCTCGTAGCCCTGCTCACGCAGGTACACAACGCAAAACGAAGTGTCCAGTCCGCCGGAGAAAGCCAGCGCCACGTGCCCATTTCCTTCACTCATTGTCCGTTCCTTGCCATATCGCTTCCTCGCAACGCTTGAGGCGGCTGTCGGTGTCGACAAACCAGTTCCGTATTTTTTGCAGGCGGAGCGAAAGGTACTCCAGCCCGATATCGTCCGCGCCGTCACCCGGCCGGATCGCAGCCTCGTGGCTACCCGCGTTGAACCGGCCTTCGGCGAGCTGCGCGGCCACCTGCCGATACGCCTCGCGAAATGGAACACCGTCGCTCGCCAATGCACACGCCCGGTGAGCCGCATACAACTCGTCGGTGCAAGCCTCGGCGGCACGCGCGGCATTCACCTCCAGGCCGGGCAATAATCGAATCAAGGCCTCCAGCCAGTCATGCGCGGCATCGATCGCGGCAAACAGAGGCCTCTTCAAGAGCTGGTGGTCGCGATGGTAGTTGGACGGCAAGCCCCCCGCCAGCTCCTGGATCGTGAACGCATGTCCGCGCAACTCCCTGCAGTAGGCGCGCGCCAGTTCGACCACGTCCGGATTTCGCTTCTGCGGCATGATCGACGATCCCGTGGTAAAGGCGTCGGGTAAACGCAGAAAGCCGAACTCGGGCATCGAGTACAACGCCACGTCCCAAAGGAATTTTTCCAGCACGTTTCCGATCGAGCAAAGCTCCCAAACGACCGCAGATTCATGCCGCCCGCGGCTGTTGATCACATCGACCGGACTGATCTGCACGCGGGAGAAACCCAGCAGGCCGGCGACATATTCACGGTCTATCGGCAGGGGCACGCCGAACCCGGCGGCCGCGCCCAGGGGGCAACGATCCAATCGCGCATAGACGGCCTGCAGCGCCTCGAGTTCTTCCTCCAGGCCCGCCGCAAATGCCGCGGCCCACAAGCCGAAACTGGACGGCATGGCGCGGCGCAGGTGCGTGTAGCCGGGCATGGGCAGGTCCGCGTGAATCCGTGCAAAAACCAGAAAGGCATCGGCCAGGTCGGCTACCCTGCGTCCGATGTCCAGCAGGGATTGCCGCATGAAGAGACGCAGCGCGAGTATGACCTGATCGTTGCGCGATCGCCCCAGGTGCAGGCGCTTCCCGGCCTCCCCCAGCTCGTCGACCAGCAAGGCCTCGATTGCCGTATGGGCATCTTCCTGCTCGGGACGAATCTCGACCCCGGCGCCGCGGGCACGGTCGGCTATACCCTTGAGTGTGCCGACCAGTGCCGCGGCATCCTTCGCGCTCAACAGGCCGGTATGGGCAAGCATGCGGGCGTGCGCCGCACTCCCCACGGTGTCGTATGCGACCAGCCTGCGATCGAGCAGATAGTCCTGCCCAACCGTAAAGCGATGTATCGCCCCGTCCAGGGGCAGACCTTTCGCCCAGAGACGGCCGGCGCTATCCCCGCTCATGCCGCACGGCCTTCGGCGGTCTCGTCCTGCATGGTCACCATCGTGCCGCTTCCCTGGTTGGTGAAGACTTCGGCAAGCACGGCATCGGGCATAACACCGCTGACCAGATGAGCGCTCGTGACGCCGCCGGCCAGCGCCCGCCTGACGGCAGCCAGCTTGGGGTGCATCCCGGCGGTGATCCCGCCCCTTTCTTCCAGTGCATCCAGCTCCGTCAGAGTGGCATACGGAATCAGGCTGGTCAGGTCACTGACCGTCTCCAGCAATCCCGGCACCCCGAGCAGGAACAGAAGCTTCTCCGCCTGCAGGGCCACCGCCAGTTCGGCCGCCACCGTATCCGCGTTGACATTGAGCACGCAGCCTTCGGGATCCACGCACAATGGCGTCACGAGAGGGACGTAGCCGCCGGTCAGCAGATGCTCGAGCAGCCCCGGCTCCACCTGCTTGACGTCGCCGACGCAGCCGTAGTCCACCGTCCCGGCATCGCCCGCGCCGGACTTTGCCGCTACCGGAGGCCGGCGCCTGACCCTGACCAGCCCCGCATCCCCGCCGCTCACACCGACCGCCGGCAGTCCGGCCGCACGGAACGCCGCAATCAAATCCATCCGCACGCCGCCGCCCAATCCCATCTTCACCGCATCCAGCGCTTCCGGCGTCGTGATCCGGCGTCCGTCCACCTTCCGTACGGGCAGCTTCAAGGCCTCGCACAGTGCATCGACCCGCGTTCCTCCACCATGGACGATAACCAGTTGGATGGAGAAGCTCCACAGCACGTTCAACTGCTCGCACACGGCCTTGAGTGCCGCAGCGTCGTCCAGGACATCCCCGCCCAGCTTGAACACGAACGTCTTTCCACAGAATGCCCTCGCGTACCGGGCCGCGGCACGCAAGGATGTATAGCCGGGAGACGTAATCGACATGCGCTTCTCCTTCGTTACCAGGCTTTCGGATTCAACAACGCATCGAGTACGACACGTTGAACGTGAAAGCGGTTTTCAGCTTCTTCCACGACGTAACTCGCAGGCCCGTCCAGGACTTCGTCCGCCACTTCGACGTTGCGCCGCACGGGCAGGCAATGCATGAACAAAGCCTTCTCCGCCGCCCTGTCGAGCTTGCTCTGGTCCACGATCCAGTCGCGGTACGCCGCGGGTGAACGTGAAGCCGGTGAGTCCTGCGCTACGGCAGGCGACGAGGCCGGCCCCCAGGACTTGGCGTACACGACGCGGCTGTCAACCAGCGCCTCTTCCTGATCGTGGAAAACACGGATCGCGCCGCCGCTTTGCACCGCATACCCGCTCGCCTCCTCCAGCACGCCGGGGTGCAGATCGAATCCGGACGGACAGGCAATTCGCACGTCGCAGCCGGCTGCGGCGGCGGTGAGCAGGAACGAATGCGGCACGGCCTTGGGCAAAGGCTTGATGTGCGGCGCCCAGGTCAGCGTTACGGGCAAATTCCGGGGGTCTCCGTAATGCTCGCGGATCGTGAGCAGGTCAGCCAACCCCTGGCACGGATGTTCGCGCGCCGACTCCATGCTGACGACAGGCACGCCGGCCAGGTCGCGGAACCGCTTGATGAGTTCATCGGCCGCATCGGCGTCATCGTCTTCCAGGGCGGCGAAGCCACGCACCGCCAACGCGTCCACGTAGCGCCCGAGCACCGGGATGGCCTCCCGGATGTGCTCGGCCCGACTTCCATCCATGACCGCGCCCGTTTCCGTTTCGAACGCCCACACGCCGGCGCCCACTTCCAGCACCACCGCGTGGCCGCCGCTTCGCAGCATGACCGTTTCGAAGGACACCCGGGTGCGCAAAGACGGATTGAAGAAAATCATCCCCAGCACGCGATTCTCCAGGCGCCCGCGGGGCGGCGATCCTTTCCAGGCCAGCGCCTGGTCGAGGACCCGCTCCAGGCCGGCGACGCCCAGATCGGAAAAGTGCGTGAAATGGCGCATCACGACGCCACCTCGGTCGCTGAAAATTCGCGGACGGCCTCGATCAGGGCGTCCACGGAGACGTTGCCGACATTGAGCGGCGGCATCAAACGCAGCACGCCGGGATCGCCCGACCCGCCCACCAACATGCGGCGCTCGAGCAGATGGTTCCGGAGCGCACCGGCGCGGGCGCCCACTTCCAGGCCGAGCAGCAGTCCGGCGCCGCGCACGGCAATCGAACACGCTTCCAGTCCGGAGCGGATGCGCGCTTCGGCCGCCAACGCCCGGTGCATGAGCCGTTCGGTACTGACCACGCCCAATGTGGCAAGCAGCGCGGCGCACGCCAGCGGGCCGCCGCCAAACGTGCTGCCGAGGTCTCCCGCACGCAGTTCCGCCGCCACGGCGGCGGTCATCAGCACGGCCCCCATGGGCACGCCCGAGGCCATGCCCTTGGCGCAGGTGAGCAAATCGGGGGTGACTGCATAGCGGTTGGCGGCAAACGGGGCGCCCAGGCGGCCCATGCCGGTCTGGATCTCATCGAATACGAGCAGCGCGCCCGCCTTGCTGCATTTGTCCCTCAGGGCTGCAAACCAGGCGGGCGCCGCCGTCTTCACCCCGGCCATCGACTGCATCGGCTCCACGATGACAGCGGCTACGTCGGACAGTGACACCCGATCCAACGCCGCCTCGTCTCCGAACGGCAGGAACGTCGTCGGCGCAAGCAACGATTCGCAGCCCTGCCGCAGTCCAACGGCATCGGTCACGGAAAGCGCCAGTAGCGTCCGCCCGTGGAACGCCCCCTGGAAGGCGACGAACTTGCGGCGTCCCGTCAGCTTCAAGGCGATATGGAGCGCATTTTCGTTCGCCTCGGCACCGGAATTGCAGAAAAACACCGATGCCATACCGTTGCCGGCGAATTCCACGAG
>JBJKSR010000049.1:0-2832 GCA_046703965.1 Gammaproteobacteria bacterium
GTCGTCGAGCGTGGATGGAATGACCATCTCCACGATCGGTTGCCGGGACCAGCCGTACGCACGGGCGTCGAAGTAGGCCTGCTCCATGTAGCCCAGGGTCGGCGCCAGCATGATGCTGGCGGCGTGATGAGCTGCCGCTCGTGTTCCCCGCCGACAGGTGAAGTTCGGCAGCTCCGAAAGGGCGACATTCATCCTGAAAGTACCCGAGCCGCATCGCCATTGTCCGATGCGCTCGAGAAAGTCCCGGGGCAAGGCGGCCTTGTCGATCAGGTCGAGATACAGCAGCTTTGGGTTTAAGTTGGACACGATCGCCGAAGCGCGTAATGTTTCTCCGGCTTCCGTGACGACCCCAACGGCCCGGCCGCGCTCAACGATAACCTCACGCACTGCGCACCCCGCTCTAATTTCGGCTCCGCGCGCTGTCGCCGATCTCGCCATCGCCTGCGTAACCGCTCCCATGCCGCCGATGGCATGCCCCCATCCGCCTTTCTTGCCGTTCACCTCGCCAAAGGAATGGTGGAGCAGTACGTATGCAGAGCCCGGGGAATAGGGGCTCGCGTAATGACCGACGATGCCGTTGAACCCATACAGCGCCTTGATGGGATCGCTCTCGAACCAACCATCCAGATACTCCCCGGCCGAGGTAGCGAACAGTTTGAGCAGATCCCGCCGCAGGCACATGTCGAGCTCGCTGATTCGCTTGCCCAAGCGCGCGGTACGCAGCAGTTCCGGCAGGGCGGCGAGCCAGCCACCTTGCACCACATTTGGCGGCGTCTCGAGCACCAGAGCACGCAGAATATCGGCGATGGCCTCCAGACGAGCACCATAGGCACCCAGGCGCTCGGCATCTGCAGATGAGAATTTCGCAACTTCCTCGTAGGCTCGGCCCCGTCCCGTGCACAGATACCGACCGTCCGACGTCGGCAGGAAATCCTCCAGTTCACGTTCCACAATACGCAACCCGTGCGCGTGCAGATCCAGGTCGCGAATGACTTTGGGATTTAGGAGCGAGACCAGGTAAGACGCCACGGAATTGCGGAACCCGGGATGAAACTCCTCGGTCACCGCGGCGCCACCGACCACATCGCGACGTTCCAGAACCGTGACTTTCAGTCCCGCGCCCGCGAGGTATGCGGCACACACCAGTCCGTTGTGTCCGCCACCGACCACCAGTGCGTCGCGTAAGTCAGTTCTCATTGCGTGTGACGCTCCACTTGTGTAGTCCGCAGTATCGAATCGGCCCCTTCGAGCGGTCGCTGGTGCGGTGGCCATCGTGGAAGCTGCATGGGCGAGCGGGGATCAGGTTCATCCTCGAGTCCCGAGGGCTCAAAAGAATTGGGCGCATCCATGCCGGCACAGAGCATGTGTCCAACCGAAACGTGCATGATCCGTAACTTTTCGTGATGCCGAATAGACATGCGGCGGTAATGTCTCTTGGTCAGATCTGTAGCTCGACTCGAAGGGGAGCGCTTCGAGACCCATCATGACAGAAATTCTCGGCGTGCATCCGCAGGACGCGTACCCTCTAACGAGGGCAGTCTTACCTGATCAGACAGGTAAATCGTCACTGCGCAAGGAAATGCGTTCGCACGTGACATGCAACCCCATCGGGATCGCGCTCCCTGGTACCCGACTGAATGGTGGCGCGCGGAGACTCAGCTGCCGGCGAGGTAGCGGTTAAGCACGTTCGACGTTACCCGGGCGATCATGGGGTCGCCCCGCATCAACGCCGCGACCCACTCGCAACTGCCGGCATGAAACACCTCGCCGGCTCCTCGCGAGAAATGTACGATCATGCCGGAACCGCGCTTCACACGTCCGATCGACGCCTCGGTGGTATCCCCGAATCGCACCTCGGCAACGTAATTTGCCTCCTCGTCACCTATGAATCGGTCGTCTGTCTCGGCTTGTGGTCTGGGTTCCTCGCGCAACGAGGCAAGGCCGAGCGCAAGAATCGACAGTCCAGGTGGTGCGCCACCGGTGCGCAGCGCTTCGGGCAGGCAATCACGAATCACATACGGCAGTCCGTCGACCTCGTAGCCGAACGCATGACCGTCGGCCCCCAGCAGATCGCCATAGCCGAGACCCGTGTCCGCGAAGGCCCAGTGTTCGGGGCGGTAAACGGGAAAGCCGCGCACGCCGCGTGCGGCGCAGGCTCCCCAACCGGCATACAAGCCATCGGTTGCGTTGAGACCGAAAGTCGCAGCGCCCGGTCGGCCGGTCTCCGGCGCCTCCCAAGCGCCGGTCGTCCGCGAGCGATCGCCTGTGCGATAGACTGGGTCTTCAGCGCGGGCTCGATACTTGTAGCACACCTGGCGCCTGCCGTCGGCCTCGAGCCGGGTCTGCCACATAAAGTTTCCGGCGAATCGTGCCACGCGGCCGCCGGCCTCGACGTAGTCATCGATCGCATCGCGCATTTCCCAGGACCAATACTCGTCGTGACCGACGATGACGACGCAATCGTAGCCACGCAGCAGCTCGGGTTCGAAATGAATCTCGTGTTGGCTCACCAGGTCGACGGCGTAGCCTGCGCGCTCCGCCCACCGCATGAAATGCGAGTCGTAGCTCGCCCAGCCGGCCGAGGCGTATTTGTTGGAATATCCGTTCGCATAGGCCCACTCGAGATGCGGATAGCGCAGGGCTGCGCCAGGCCCCGGCGTGAATTCCAGGGGCACCCGGGGCGCTTCGGCGGGCAACACCACGAAACCGAGCGCCCATGGTCGCTCGAGGCTAACGATCGGCGAGTACTGATCGTGATTTGGTCCGGTAATCCCCCGATAGTGGCTCGAGCCTCCCCAGGTGTTGTAGGCCGTCCAGGTTCCGGTCGCAGCC
>JBJKSR010000050.1:0-4723 GCA_046703965.1 Gammaproteobacteria bacterium
CGGCGCCGTTCTGATAGAGATTGCCCAGGTTGTTCATCGCCAGCGTCTGGCTCGCACGTTGGGTTCGGGTATGGACCTGCGACGCGGGCGTGACGGCTGCCGTACGGTACCAGTGTGCCGCTTTGGCGTAATCCCGGGGCACGCCCCTGCCCTGTTCATACAGGGTCCCCAGGCTGTTTTCCGCCTGGAGATTGCCCTGGGCGGCGGCCAGGGAAAGCCAGTGGGCGGCCTTTGCATAGTCCCGCTTGACGCCCATGCCGTTCATGTACAGGAAACCGAGGTCGTATTGGGCATTGTCGCTGTGCCGTTCGGCGAGCATGGTCAGGCGGTGCAGCGCGATGTGGCTGCCTTGCACGGCCTGGTGGGCGAGATTGTTGGCGAGCCGGTCGTTGGCTCGCTTGTCCGGTCCGAATTCCGGTCCCGACCCCCACAGCGGTGCAGCCGCGCCCAGCAAGGCGGCCCCCAGGCAGGCACTCGTCAGCAAGCGTCGAATCGATGGCGGCACGACCTAGCCCCCGTTCTTCAGTTCGTCGATGGCTGCCCGGGCGGCGGTTTCGCCGCTGTCAGCCGCCTTTTTGTACCAGTACAGGGCCTGCTTGTCGTTCTTGTCCACGCCTCGACCGTGGCGGTAGGCGTTTCCCATGTACAACTCGGCCCCGGCAATGCCTTGCGCGGCTGCCCGTCGGCACCAGTCGGCGGCCTTGGCGTAGTTCTGCATCACGCCCCGCCCTTCGGCGTAGATCAGCCCCAGCCGGTACTGGGCCTGGGCCTGTCCCTGTGCCGCCGCCTTGCGATACCAGTTCGCCGCCTCGACATAATCGAGCGGCACGCCGGTGCCGTTTTCGTAGAAGTCGCCGAGGTAGGCCTGCGCATCGGCGCCGCCTTGAGCGGCCGCCAGACGGAACCACCGCAAGGCCCGTCCGTAATCGGTGGGCACCCCCTCGCCCTTGGCGTACATCAGGCCGAGATTGGTCTGTGCGTTCATGTCCTTCTGTCCGGCTGCCTTGCGGTACCAGCGCGACGCCTTGGCATAGTCGCGATCCACGCCCTTGCCGAGTTGATAGAGCAGGCCGAGGGCATTTTCGGCCTGTGGGTTGCCTTGTGCCGCGGCCTCGCCGAACCATTTGGCGGCTTCCGCGTCGCTCTGCGTCACGCCGTTACCGTTGAGGTAAAGCAGGCCGAGGTTGGTCTCCGCAGCCACGTTGTTCTTGATGGCTGCCTTCCTGAACCAGGACGCGGCCTCGGCGAAATCGAACGGTACGCCGTTTCCGGTTTCGTACAGGACACCCAGTTGGGCCTGCGCCGCGGGCATGCCCAGGGCCGCGGACTTGCGCCACCAGCCGACGGCCTTGCCGACGTCCTGTTTGACGCCCTGGCCGTTGTAGTAAAGCAGGCCGAGTTCGTACTGGGCCACGGGGCGCTTTTTCGGCGCCGCCTTTCCGAACCACTTGGCGGCCTCCGCATAGCTCTGCTTGACGCCGTGACCGTTGAGATAGAGAAATCCCAGGTAGGTCTGCGCGACCGGGTCGTCCTGGTGAGCCGCGAACTCGAGCAGATGCAGCTCGTACTTGTCTCCCTTGGCGGCTGATCGCGCCGCGTTCAGGGCCTCGTCCGCACTCATGCCGTTGGCATGCACGTCGTGGCCGCTCAGCGGCGAATTCTCCTGTGCCCCGGCCTGCGGCGCGAGAGGCGCGCAGAATACCAGGACTCCGGCCAGAGTGCATGCGAAACCGAATGCGCGTGGCGTCATGCGGATCGTTCCTTCTTGTTTACCGTGGAAAATAGCATTGCGCTTACCGCCTGTCAAAGACCGGATCCCGGAAGGGATTTGCGCGCGGCTCGGTCGGGCGTTGCCGCGTGTATGCTTGCGGCCTGCGACGCGACGTTCGGAACGTTGCGGAGCGGCGGGCATTACACTGGGACGTTTCGCAATCCGGACTATGAAAACGTGCTGATCACGATCCGCCGCCTGCTCGGGCTGCTGCTCGGAATTACCATCCTGGTTACCGGCATGGGTCTGCTGGGCTCGTTGCTGGGCGTGCGTGCGACGCTCGCGCATTTCCCGGGCTGGGAGTTGGGCGTGGTGATGTCGGGCTACTTCGCCGGCTTCGTTATCGGCTGTTTCGTGTGCCCCGTGCTGATCCGCCGCGTGGGGCCCATCCGCACCTTCGCGGCGCTTGCGGCCATCGCGGCCAGTGCGGCCCTGGCCCACGCCCTGGCAGTCAATCCCTGGTCGTGGCTCGGACTGCGCGTGTTGACCGGGACGGCGCTGGTCGGCTTGTACATGGTGACCGAGAGCTGGCTCAACTCGAGCGTTCCGCGAGCCTACCGGGTACGCGTTTTCGGGTTCTACGTCATGCTCACGCTGGTGGCCATGGCGGCGGGGCAGCTCCTGTTCCTGGTGGCCCCGGCGACCGGGCCCACCCTTTTCCTGGTCTCCGGCATGCTGATCGTTTTCGGTCTCGTGCCGGTGACCGCGACGCGCCTCGAGCAGCCGGCGCTGGTCAATGCGCCGCAATTGCCGCCTGTGCGCCTGGTGCGGCGCGCCCCGTTCGCAATAATCGCGACTTTCCTTGCCGGAGTGACCACGGGCGCCTTCTGGGGCATGGGCGCCGCCTTCGCCACCCGTGTCGGCATGGATCCGCACGGGGTCGGCGCCTTCGTGACCAGCGTCATCGCCGGCGGCATCCTGGCGCAATGGCCGCTGGGTTATCTCTCCGACCGGCTGGGCCGGCGCCGGGTCCTGATCGGCGCCTCGGCGGCGGGCGCCGCCCTGGCCCTGCTGCTGGCCGCGGTCACGCGGGGGCCGGAGTGGTCGCTGCTACTCATCGGTTTCGGTTTCGGGGCCATGACGCTGGGGCTCTACGCCTTGGCGGTCGCGCACATGAACGATCTGCTGGAGCCGGACGAGGTGCTCGCGGCCACCCAGGGCCTGCTTCTGATGAGCGGGGTGGGCGCGGCGTGCGGGCCGATCCTCGCGGGCCTGGCGTTCGACATGGCCGGGGCGCGCGGCCTTCCGTACTGCCTGGCGTCGTCGTCGGGCCTGCTCGCCCTGTTCGGAATCCTTCGCAGCTTCCGGCACGTGGTGCCCCCGCCGGCGGAGCAAGGCGAATTCGTGCCCATGGTGCGTACTTCGCAGGTCGGCCTGGAGATCATGGGCGATGGCCTTCATGAGGACACGAAGACGTCGTAATCGACATCCGGTGGGCCGTATTAAAAAAGTTTCATTGCCCCGTCATGGGGCTTCCTATATAGTGGATTCACGATTTCCACGCCCGCCAGTGGGGTGCCCGGCAATACCGCCCGGCATCGTTCAAGCCGGACCTCCGTACCGGCATGGGCTGGCCGGCTTTCATGCAAGTCCCGGGACGGGACGGAAGGTTTCAATGAGTTCCAGCGAAAAACGCGGGCAACCGGGTGCGAAGCCCGGAGCGGCGCCGCGCGCGGGCGCACGGCGCCTCAAATTCTCCGGCGACAACGACTTCCAGACGGAGCTGCGGCGCCGCGTGGACAGTTACCTCAAGAGCACCGGGCGCCGCCAGCGCGACTGCCCGCGAATGTATTTCAAGACGGGCGTGATCCTGTCGGTCTTCACCGCCAGCTACGTGTTGCTGGTGGGCGTGGTGTCCGCCTGGTGGCTGGCGGTGCCCCTGGCGATCCTGCTCGGTCTGAGTGCCGCCGCCGTGGGCTTCAACATCATGCACGACGCGGGACACAAGGCGTATTCGAAAAGCGCCTTCGTTAACCGGCTGATGGCCATGATGGTGGAGGTGATCGGCGGCAGCGGCTACGTCTGGCACTGGAAGCACGGCGTTTTCCATCACACCTACGTCAATATCACCGGCTACGACACCGACATCGACATGGGCGGGTTGGCCCGATTCTCCCCGCATCAGAAGCGCCTGGTCTTTCATCGTTGGCAGCATTGGTACGTGTGGGTGCTGTATGGGCTGATGGCGGTGAAGTGGCAGTTGTACGACGACTTCCGCGACGTGGCCCTCGGGCGCATGGACGGGCACCGTTTCCCGCGCCCCCGCGGACGCGACCTGGTGGTATTCGTGGCGGGCAAGGCGGGGTTCTTCCTGCTGGCCTTCGGCGTGCCGTTGCTCTTCCATCCATGGTGGGCGGTAGCGCTGTTCTACGGAGTGGCGGCCGTCGTATTGGGCGTCGTGCTAAGCCTCGTTTTCCAACTGGCGCACTGCGTGGAGGAGGCGAACTTCCCGATGCCCGGGGAGCCCGGCAAGATGGACAATTCCTGGGGCATCCACCAGGTCGAGACGACGGTCAATTTTGCACGCCGCAACCGCCTCGTGTCGTGGCTGCTCGGGGGGCTGAATTTCCAGATCGAGCACCACCTGTTCAGCCGCATTTGCCACGTCAACTATCCCGCCATTTCCCGGCTGGTCGAAGACACCTGCCGGGAATTCGGCATTTGCTACAACGTGCACGATTCCGTGTTTGCCGGGCTGCGTTCGCACTTTCGGTGGCTGCGGGAGATGGGCCGGGCGCCGGCTCCCGCGCCCGCCTGATTCGGCCCGGCGGCGCACTCGAAAGGAAACGCCGGCGTTTCGCCGGCGTTTCCGGTTCACGACGCGGACCGGGCTCTCCGGTCAGTCGCCGTGCTGGCCGGCGTCGTGCGGCACGTCCCTGATTCCGAGGTTCCAGCCCTCGAATGCCCATACGTCGACGGTCTGCGCGATCTCCTTGTCGGTCGGCATGTACA
>JBJKSR010000051.1:0-3335 GCA_046703965.1 Gammaproteobacteria bacterium
TGGCGGTACACTCGCCCCACCGCGGGATCGCGGTGGATGACGGCGCCGCAGCCGTAGGGCTGCAGACCGTGTTTGTGAGGATCGATGACGACGGAGTCCGCCTCCCGCAGGACGGCGAACGCACGGCCGCTGTCCGGGTCGTCGCCGGCCACCAGCTTGAAGTACCCGCCGTAGGCGGCGTCCACATGCACGCGCACGCCCGCCGCCTGCGCCAGCGGCAGGAGCCGGTCCAGCGGATCGATCGCGCCCTGGCTCGTCGTGCCCAGGGTCGCCACCACGCACGCGGCGTCGCCCCGCCCGAGCTCGGCGGCCAGCGCCCCGGGGGCCATGCGGCCGTGCCGTGCGGTGCCGACGGCGGTGAAATCCATGCCGACCACGGCACTCATGCGCGAGTGCGTGTAATGCGCCTCGCTGGAGGCGAGCACGCGGCGCCGCCCCCCGCTCATTTCGCGCGCGACCCACAGCGCCTCGAGGTTGGCGACCGTGCCACCGCTGGTAAGGTGCCCCAAGTGGGTTTCGAAACCGATCAGTTCCGCAAGCGCGGCGACGGCCTCCTTCTCCATGCGCGAACTCGCGCGTCCGCCGTCGAGCGCGTGATTGTTCGGGTTGAGATCCATGGCGACCTGGTACGCGAGGCGCGCCACGGGATGCGGCGGCTTGAGCATCTGGCCGACGTAAAGCGGATGATGATAGGGAAAGTTGTCGCCGAGCCTCTCGGCCGTCTCCAACAACACCGGTTCGATGCGCGCCGCGTCCAGGCGGGTTTCGGCGGCCGGCAGATCCGCGAACAGGACGGCGAGCCGTTCGCGCGCCGCGGCCAGCATCTCGATCTCTTCGCGAATCACTTGCGCTCCTTTGCGCGGCCCTTCAGGCTTGGCGCGCCCTGATCCTCCGCGTTTGCTTGTAGGCCACCTCGAGTCCGTAGCTCACCCCGATGATGGCGGTCGCCGCCAACGCACCGCCGAGGTTGCTGCGGAATTGCTCCCTGAGCAGGATCACCAGTGCGGCGATGCACAGCAGGAATCCCAGCATACCCATTATTTGCGCTGTCTTCACCCCGGCCGCGAGGCGAAAGCCCGCCAGGTTGACGAGGGCGAAGATCAGCAGGAACCCCGAGCTGCCTGACGTCGAAATGCTCTGCAGATCGAGCACGTTCGCCACGACCAGCGTCAGCAGCGCCGTCACCAGCAGGCCGATCGGCTGATTCCAGAAATACTTCGTGAACTCGTGGGGGAATTCGTCATCCTCCGCCAGTTCGTAATTGACCCGGCTGCCGCCGTACAGCGTCGCGTTGATCGCGGAAAACACGGACAGCATCGCGGTCAGGGAAATCACCACGTAGCCGGCGTCGCCGAGAAACGGCCGCGCGGCAGCGGCCAGCGCGTAATCCTTCGCCGCGTCGATCGCCGGAAAGCCCAGCGAGCCGACCGTGATGATCGCGATCAGGACGTAAAGCACGATCACTATGCCCACCGCCCAGTAATACGCCCGAGGGATGTTCCGTTCGGGGTCCCTGATGTTGGGGGCGGTGTTCGCGATCAGTTCGAAGCCCTCGTAGGCCACGAAGATGATCATCCCGCTGGTGATCAGGCCCGGGATGCTTTCCCAGTGTGCGAAGCCGAGCTGCGCGGTATGCGCGCTGTCGCGCAGGCCCCAGAACCCGAGGATCACGAACAGCACCAGGATGCTCATCTTGACCGCCACCACGACCGATTCGATGCGGCCCACCCACTTGAGGCTGAAATAGTTCAGCGCGCAGGCGATCACGATGACCGCGGACAGAAATGCGTGCGAGAGCAGCGGGATGTCCCGGTCGTGCGGGAACAGGTTCGCCGCGTAGGAACCGAACGCCGAGGAATACAGCGAGAGCATGACGATGTAGCTGATCCACAGCAGGTTGTTGGTGCCGCCGCTGAACAGGCCCTTGCCGAAGGCGAGATTGAGAAAGGTGACGGTGCCGCCGACGCTGGGATGGGCCAGGCTGAGCCGGGCATAGGACGAGGCCGTGACCAGGGCAATGACGCCCGCGAACACGAAGGCCAGCGGCGTGCCGCCCTTGCCGAACGAGACGGCCAGTCCCAACACGGCGAAGATGCCGCCGCCGACCATGCCGCCGATGCCGATGGCAATCGCCGACTTGAGCCCGATTTGATCCTTGCCGGGAGCCCCCTGCGTCGTCACTGCGTGCCGCCGGACTCGTTCTCGCCGGCGCGGCTTTCGAGTGTTCGCAGGGCGGCTAGCTTCTGCTTGATCTGCGCCTGCTCGGTGGGGTCCGAGGTCGCGTTCAACAGGCCCTTGTAGATGCGCGTCGCATCGCCGTACAGACCGGCCTCGGTGAGAGCCGCCGCCGCCGAGTAGCGCGCAGTCTGCGCCCACTGGTCCATGGCGTAGGGACTGTTGAAGGTGGCCGCCTCGAGATACGAACGCGCCGCATTGAGCGGCGAGCCCAGCCCGGAATAGGCCTTGCCGATCCAGTACAGGACCTGGCGCGCAACCTTTGGCGGGGGCGGCGGCCGGACCGCGAGCATGTCCTGGAGCAGGCCCAGCGCGGCGCGGTTGTCGCCCAGCGTTTCCAGGTCGACGACCACGGGCAGCAGCTTCTTCGCGGGCACCGCCGGCTTGCCCCGGGCCAGCTCGGTCAGCACCCGGATACCGTCCTGATCGTGGCCGCCGAGCAGCAGCAGGCGCGCGCGCTGAAGTTGCCAGTCGCCGGGATCGGCTCCTGCCGGCGGCGTCTTGAGTCCGGCCACCAGGGCCGAGGCGAATTCGATGCGCCCCGTGGATACGGCGGGCTCCAGCAACTGGTAGCGCACCGCGCCGGGCAGGGTGCCGGGCTTGGGGAAGTTGCCGCTGTCGGAAAACAGGTTCATGGCCATTGATACGCCGTGCGGCAGCGCCAGCAACTGCTTGGCGAAAGCAGCCAGGCAGGTGTCGCGCCCCGCCGCATCGGAGCCCTTGGAGGCGTTCGCCGCCAGCAGGGCAAGCGCGCGCATGGGATGCCCTGCGCGCCTTTCCTTGCCGGCGGCCTCGAGCCAGGGCCGCGCGCCCCCCAGAAGCAACTGGCGTCGGTTGCCGAGCCGCATGCCGACGTCGACCAGCGTATGCCACAACAGCGCGGGCGTCACCCGGAACGGGCCCGAATCAAGCGGGTCGAGCAGCAGGGCCGAGGCCAGGGCGGACAATTGCACCTCGTAGTCCTTCGCCCGCTCGCCGGCGGCCGCCCTGACCCGCTGGAAGCGGCCCGCCGTCCGCCGGTGCTTGTGCTCTTTCGCGTCCCCCGACAGCCGGTCGGCCATTTCCTCGATCTCGCCCGGCGTGTGGATGCCGGCACGCAG
>JBJKSR010000052.1:0-6723 GCA_046703965.1 Gammaproteobacteria bacterium
ACTCAAGCGCCAGATGTCGATCGGCGAAGCCAAGGCCCGCCGCGCCAAGAAGGAAATGGTGGAAGCCAACTTGCGCCTCGTGATCTCGATCGCCACGAAATACACCAACCGCGGCCTGCAGTTCCTGGACCTCATCCAGGAAGGTAACATCGGCCTGATGAAGGCGGTGGACAAGTTCGAGTACCGCCGCGGCTACAAGTTCTCCACGTACGCGACGTGGTGGATTCGCCAGGCGATCACCCGCTCGATCGCCGACCAGGCGCGCACCATCCGCATCCCGGTGCACATGATCGAGACCATCAACAAGCTGAACCGCATCCAGCGCCAGCTCCTGCAGGAGAAGGGCCGCGACCCGACGCCGGAGGAGCTGTCCGAGAAGATGGAAATGCCGGAGGACAAGGTGCGCAAAGTGATGCGTATCTCCAAGGAACCGATTTCCATGGAAACGCCGATCGGCGACGACGAGGATTCGCATCTCGGCGACTTCATCGAGGACGACTCGGTGACGGCACCGGTGGACTCGGCAATCAACGACGGCTTGCGCGAAGCGATGCACGTGGTGCTCGCGAGCCTCACCGCCCGCGAGGCCAAGGTGCTGCGCATGCGCTTTGGCATCGGGACCAACACCGACCACACCCTGGAGGAAGTCGGCAAGCAGTTCGACGTGACGCGCGAGCGCATCCGCCAGATTGAAGCGAAGGCGATACGCAAGCTCAAGCACCCGTCGCGCTCCGAGCGCCTGCGCAGCTTCCTCGACGAAGAATCGATCTGAGCCCCGTTCAACCGACGGATCGCCCCCCGCCCCGCGGGGGGTTTCCTTTTGTTCGGCCCCAGCGCATCGCCGGAATACCCCGGCGCCAGCGTACGGCGGTCTTCGCCGGCGCTCGAAAACGCGGCGCAGCGGCAGGCATTTTCAGAGCCCCTGTCTATTTGGAAAGCACGACGTGAGTCGCGTTCGCGCCCGGTAGATGCTTCTTGCAACGATACCCGAGCTTCAGCAGATCCAGACCCGCTAACAGCGATTCGCCCGAACCAAGGATGGCGGGGGTGATAGCCACATGCAGTTCGTCGATCAGCCGTGCCTTCAGGTATTGGCGGACGGTGCCGACACCTCCACCCAGGCGAACATCCTTGCCGCCCGCGGCTGCCGAGGCCATGCGCAAAGCCGCTTCCGTACCCCCGGTCACGAAATGGAACGCGGTTCCACCCTCCATCTCGATCGACTCCCTCGCATGGTGCGTAAGCACAAAGACGGGCGCGTGAAATGGCGGATTCTTCCCCCACCATCCGCGCCACACGTCGTCCGGCCACGGTCCGCGGACAGGGCCGAACATGTTCCGCCCCACGATCCAGGCGCCGATGTTGTCAAAGCCGAATGCCGTGAAATCATCGTCGACGCCGCGCTCACCGCCGTCCTGGCCAAGCAGGCTACGGAATGTGCGGGTTCTGAATATCCATTCATGCAGTGCTGTTCCGCCCTGTCCGAGGGGGTGATCAACGTCTTGAGCGGGTCCTGCACCGTATCCGTCCAGCGAGACCGAGAAAGCATGGACACGCAACCTGGGCATGATGACTTCTCCGCGAATTCCGGAAGGCGCCGACCACGTCCTCCGCGTGTTCGAATGCTACCCCGGAGGCCCGGTCCGGCGCGCCCGAAGGGCCGACACCGATCGAGCCCCTGAACCGGGTCGGACCAATTCCTGTCTCCCGCCTGTTCGTCCCCCTCGGGTCGTGCGGATATTTGTCATGTCCGCTCTGTTGCCGAGTGAGGCAATATGGCCGGTTCTTGACCCGATTGGATATTCGGACGGCTCACTTGGGCGGAACGAGCCGCAGCAGCGACGCGCTGCTGTGCATCTGCATGGCGGCGATCTCCTCCGGCGACAGGGGTCGTGAATACAGGTCCCCTTGCGCCTCCGGACAACCGGCGCGCAACAGGAAGGCGTGCTGGGCCTCGTTCTCCACGCCCTCGGCAATAGGGCGCAGCCCCAGGCTGCGGGCAATGGCCAGCATCGCCTCGACGATGGCGACGTCGTTCTCGCTCTCGGGCAGATGATCTACGAACGAACCGTCGATCTTCAGGTAGGTGACGGCGGGCAGTTTCAGGTAGGCCAGCGAGGAATATCCCGTGCCGAAATCGTCGATAGCCAGTCTGATGCCCATCGAGTTCAGCGCCTGCACGGTGCTTTCGATATCCAGTCCCTTGCCCAGGATGGCACTCTCGGTGATCTCGAGCAGGATACGTTCCTTCGCAAACCGATGGGGTTGCAGCGTGCTCTTGACCGTATCGACGAATCCCGGATGTCCGAACCATGCAGCGGAGACGTTGACCGCCACGCGGAACGGCGGGACCCCTTCCGCATCCCATGCCCCGATCTGGCGGCAGACCTCGCGCATCACCCATTCGTCGATGCGTCGGATCAAGCCCATACGTTCAGCCAATGGGATGAATTCGCCGGGCGAAATTTCGCCACGCGTGGGATGATGCCAACGCAGCAGGGCCTCCACACCGAGGACACGACCGCTGCGCATGTCGACGCTGGGCTGGTAAACGAGCTGAAATGCCTCGTCCAGCAACGCCCGACGCAGGTCCGCCGCCAGCAGCGTGCGCCGCTTTACTCCGGCATGCATTCGCGGCGAATAGTAGCGGAACGAGTTGCGCTCCTCGGTCTTGGCCGTGTGCATGGCAGCGTCGGCATTGGCTATCAGTTGCACGGTATCGCTGCCGTCGAGCGGATACCCGGCAATGCCGACGCTGGCGCTGATCACGATGTCGTATTCATCCACCGAAAACGGTTCGGACAGCGCCTTCGTCAATCGCTCGGCGACAGCCGCCGCATCCTCCCGCACCACCAGGTCGGACAGGAGCACGGTGAACTCGTCGCCGCCGATGCGGCCGGCCAGCACGTTGTTCGGTAACTGGCGCTGGATGCGGGTGGCGACCTTGGCGAGCAACCGGTCACCGACGGCATGACTGAAGCTGTCGTTGACGACTTTGAAATTGTCCAGGTCTACGAACAGCACCGCCACCGCCATACGGTGCTCGGCCGCCTCCCGGATCGCCCGGTCGCAGTGGCGCTCGAACTCGCTGCGATTGACCAGACCGGTCAGAATGTCGTGCGTGGCCAGATACTCCAGTCGCTCGCGGTTGGCCTTGGCGGTGGTAATATTGGTGAACACCGCCACATACTGTTGCACGGCGCCTTCGGAGTCACGAATGGCGGTAATGCTGAGCAGCTCCGGGTAGGTGCTGCCGTCGCGCCGTTTGCTGAGCACCTCACCCGCCCAGTTTCCACTGTCTGCCACAGAGGTCCAGACGGACTCGGGCAAAGGTGAACCGTCCAGTAGCGTGCGCGTTACCTCGAATGGCATCTCTCTAAGCATTTCTGCCGTGTAGCCGGTTATTTCCACGTGCGCACGGTTCACACTGAGCACACGGCGTTCGGCGTCGGCGATGATCACCCCCTCGGCAACGCTGGCCAGGGCCTCGGCGGCGATGCGCCGCTCCCGATCCATCGCCATGCGCTCGGACACGTCGCGCAGAATGGCCTGACGCACCCGCCGATTGCCCCAGGTCACCAGACTGCTTTGGGTCTCGACGGGCCGTGAACCGCCGTCGCGGCCGCGCAACAGGCTGACCGACGAATCGCTGCTCCACGGAGGGCGATCGCCCTCGAACAGAGAGCCGAAATCGCTGCCGATCAGGGCCTGCCTGTCGCGGCCGCTCCACAGGGCCGCCATGTGATTGGCGTCGAGGATGCGCCCGTCGTCTGCATCGACCATCACGATGGCGTCCGTTGCATGATCGAATAATATCCGGTAGCGCTCCTCTGTCACCCGTATCCGGCCGAGAAATCTGCGCGCCATCAGTATCCAAAGGACCAATGCCGCCAAAGAGGCGGCGGCGACGCCAAAAAAGATTACCCCTCCAATCCGGCTGGCGCCTTGCGCTATGGTGCGCGAAAAGAAGTCGCTCTGGGGCTTGATGACAGCGTTAATGGCATAGATGCGCGCATGCTCGCGAGCCAGGAATTCCTGGGAAGGGTTTCCGCGGGCATATGCCGCGCTCAGTCCTTCCGCTATGGTCATAAGCTGGCTTACGGGCTTGTCCGTAGCTCGCCAGCTCTTAAGCGCCGTGCGGATGTATGGTGCCCAACTGAAGTACTCGAGCGTATAGATCATGCCCTGCTTGGCCGAGGGCATGACATCGCCGCGGGTGAAGGCGGCCGAGACCCGGCCGTAATCGAAATGACGCGACGCGATGCTGTCGCGCGCCTTCGCATCCGATTGCAGCAATTCGAAATTGGAATGAAAATCGTGCAGATAAACGGGCTCGCCGGTGGATGCATATCGGTCAAGATCGATGACCGCCTGCTTCTGCGCCTTGGACCATATGCTTTCCGCATTGAGAAACCCGGCCAGCGTAACCTGCACGTTGTATGCAGCCCAAGCCAGGAAAAGGATGAATGCAAGTACTGCCGCCAGCCCGTAGGCTAGCGGCAGTAATTGCCTGAAGGGCGCCTTCTGGCTAGCTCCTATGGGTGATCTGATCGGCATGCTTTGCCTTCTGGTTGGTCCGCGCATGCTTCGAGCCTTCAAGGCCCGTACGCATAACCCCATGCCGCGGCGCTTCCGCGCTTAGCCGCCGCATAAACGCAGCGGCGCTCCCGAGCCTCTCTGCCTCGTAACGCGCATCCATGCATCGGTCGCCAAGTATTCGCATGCTGACGTAACTGCGCTGAACGCATTCGGTAAGGTAACCCACTTCCTCGCTATTTGGGGCATTTCCCATCACCGAGCATATAATCAGCAGCGCCTCCCAGGGATGGGCATCGTCATAGGCCGCATGCAGCTCCAACCAGCGCAGGCTGCGCGTTCGATGGCCTGGATCGAAGCTCTCCCGATAAACCGCGCTGTCATATACGGAATAGGCCCATTCGCCGGTGACGCCCTCGACGGCGAAGTTGGTCGCCGCCAGGCCCGCGGCCAGCGAGTCCCTGCAAACCACTTCCTCGCACCAATTGGGCAGGACCTCCGTACCATGTGGCGCCGCTCCGCGCAGCACATCACTGCGCCGCACCCCACTGCCTTCGGCCCAGTTGAGCCAGTGTTCGGCGTGATTCTGCTCCACCCGGATATTGCGAACCAGCCAACGCCGCGCCAAATCGTCTCCCGCACTGCGACCGTAACTGGTCTTCAGCAGGCTCCGGGCCATATAGGCGGGAAAGCGCTCGATGACGGGCCATATCGCCACCATGAAATTCCGTGTCGTCACGGGATCGAGCTCTGCCGCTCGCATCAGCCGGAAAAGTTCGTGATCCACGACGTCATGCTTTGCGGCCTCCGTATCGCCCACCATATCCTGCACCCATCCGGGGTAGCTGTTGATGTCCTTCATCGGACCACTAAGTTCGAATTGCGTGCTCATACTCATCCTCCGTTGAGTCGTACCTTTATCGGTACTACCTGAAAAACCAACACAGCAGACTACTGCGTTCGGTACTTCTCCGGTGTCACATGGGCACCGAATAATCGTGGGACGTTTGAAACCGGAATCCCGGGTCGGAAGGTACGTTGGCACCCTCCCCGGTTCCACCGTACTCATTGTCCTGTCCGCGTTTCCGCGCTAGTAGCCGGATGCAGACGAGCCTCGGCACAAGGCGCGGGCGTATCGGGCGCGCGTCGGCAACCGCCCCAGGATCTCCTTGGACGGGAGGACGCCTGAAGAGGGCAGTGCTCGAGGGCCCGGGATCCGCCGGAATCGCCCAGGCGGCCCACACTGGCCTCCTGGCCCCGGCTTGGGAAGGGGTTTATGACCGGGCTCCAAACGCTACTGCGTCCGCAACGACGCCGTGGCGCGGTAATCTCCCCCTCTCCGCCACATACACGAAGGCTCCTCCGAAACCTCGCTGTATCCGTATCGTATAACGTTTGCAGCCCCGGGGGAAAGACGATGAGAACCCCGGAACCGCGCCCGTGAAGAGGAATTTCGAAAACAGCGCAGGTAATACGGCTTCACACCGCGCCACGCCGCAGAGTTGCGACGCGCGGCAGGCGGCCGGTGGGCGTATCCGGTCGGACAACGGACGGCATTGACCACACCGGGCGCCCGGAGGGCCACATCAGGGTGCTACGCCGCCATAGCCACCGTTAACCATAGCGGCTGGCATTCCGAACGACCGCTACCGTGCAAGGTATCGTCCATCAAGATGGCCGGTCGCCATTTCCGCAAAGTCCGCCCCCGCGCTCAACGCACCCGCCAGATATTCAGTACCCCGCTGGTCCGGTGCGCATTTGCATTCCCCTGGGGCAAGGCGATGCGCCCGTCCACCACTATCGGACTGTTCCAGTGTCCCTTGCCACATTCAAGCTTTCCGATCTCACGGCCGCTCTCGGCCTTGTACACTCGCAGCCACCCGCTCGGGTCGTAGACAAAAACCAGGCCGTCAGCCACGACCGGACTGGTACCGCCATGCGAGTTGTGCCACCGTCGATGCAGCTTGCCGCCGGCGAACGTCCAGGCCGCAGTCCCGGAGTAATCGGCCACGTAGATCCAGGTAACCGAACCATTGCGCCAGACCGCGGGAGCGGTGAAGAGCTTGGCGCCATCCGGTGTGGGCACCCGGAAAAACGCACGTGCGCGATGCGGCTTTACGCCCTTCAGACGCGTCCAGTCCAGCAGTCTCAGGTAACCGTCCTTCCCGCCCTGAAGGACATACCCCC
>JBJKSR010000053.1:0-11771 GCA_046703965.1 Gammaproteobacteria bacterium
CGCCCATTGCCATGATTGCCTTGGCTGCCATGTTCCTCCGTCCCGCCAGTCGCTTTCCGAATGAACCGTCCGCGAGGTGCGGCCCAGGCTGCCCACGCTGCGAACGATAGTATTTTACGCCACCGCCGGGTCTGCTTCCTCGTGCGGCACGTGCCCCTTATATATACTTTGAGGCCACACAGCGAATACCATGGGGCCCGGAGCGGGTACCGGAGCGGGGAGGGCAGCAACATCAGCATCGACAGCGGCAGCCAGACGCCTTGGGGAAGGCGCTTCCTGCGCCGGCTCACCACCTACCCCGTGCTCAAGTCCCTGGGCATCCCGGCGTTCATGGTCCTGTTTTTCGTCGGCTACTTCCTGGTGGCCAATCACCCCGTCTTCCCGGTGACTGTGATACCGACGACGGCACTGGACCGGGTGATCGGCTTCCAGCCCTGGTCGCTCGTCCTCTATGCGTCGCTGTGGATCTATGTGTCGCTGCCGCCGGGCTTGATCGTCGATCGCCGCGAACTCTATGTCTATGGTCTGGCCGCGCTCGGACTCAGCCTCGCGGGGATGGCGGTGTTCTTTTTCTGGCCCACCGCGACGCCGCAGCCCGAGATCGATTGGGCCCGCTATCCGGCATACGCGTTCCTGAAGACCGCCGATCAGGCGCGCAACGCCTGTCCGTCGCTGCACGTGGCGTTCTCGGTGTTCAGCGGCTTCTGGATCGACCGCCTGCTGCGCCGAATGAATACCCGTGCGTTTATTCGTGTCCTGAACGTGGTCTGGGGCCTGGGCATCGTCTATTCCACGCTGGCCACCAAGCAGCACGTGGCGCTGGATGCCCTGGGCGGCGCCGTGCTCGGTGCGGCGGCGGCCGCGTTGCACTGGCGGTACCTGGAGCGGCGGCAGCCCGAAAGCGTGGCGCTCGAGGCGGCACAGATCGAGTAAGCCCTGCTTGCGGGGCGCTGCAATGGATCGGTTGCGGCGTTAAGCTGGTCGCAGGCGCAAGGGGGGACGACGCCATGCGTTACCTGCTCTGGACCGGTCTATTCGCGGGCGCTCTGGCTGCCGCCGCGCCCGCCCGGGCGGCAGCGCCGGACCGCAATGCCCGCAACGGCGTAATCAAGGTGCCGGCCGGCTTCTGTGCGCGGGTGTTCGCCAGGAACGTGGGCGCCTTGCGGCACCTCGTGGTAGCCCCCGACGGTACGGTCTATGCCGTGCTGTCGAGCGAGAAGGATGGCGGCGGCGTGGCCGTGCTGCGCGACACCGACGGCGACGGTACCGCCGATTCGATCCGCTATTTCGGCGACGTGACCGGTACCGGCATCGCGCTCCACGACGGCTACCTGTACGTGGGCGAGAACACGCGCGTCGTACGTTTCCGCCTCTTGCGGGGCCACCCCGTCCAGCCGGGACGCGCCGAAGTGGTGATCGGGGGCTTCCCGGAGCAGCACGAGCACTCGACGAAAAGCCTGGCCTTCGGTCCGCACGAGACGCTTTACGTGGGGGTCGGGGCGCCTTCCAACGCCTGCCAGAAGGAGGACCGGGTGCCCGGTTCGCCCGGTATCGATCCCTGTCCGCTGCTCGAGCGCCACGGCGGAATCTGGCGATTCAAGGCGGACAGGACCGGCCAGAAGGCGAGCGATGGCACCCGCTATGCGACGGGACTGCGCAACATGGTCGCGATCGCCTGGAACGACCACATCGGCGCGCTTTACGGGGTGATGATGGGCCGCGACCAGTTGCACGGCAACTGGCCAGCGCTGTTTACGGCGAAGCAGAGCGCGGAGTTGCCGGCGGAGGAATTCCTGCGCATCGACCAGGGGGCCGACTATGGCTGGCCCTATTGCTACTACGACGGCTTGAAGCACAAACTCGTCCTGGCGCCGGAATACGGCGGGAACGGCACCAAGGTGGGTCGCTGCGGCCGCTATGCGCCGCCGTTGCTCGTCTTCCCGGCTCACTGGGCGCCCGAGGCCATGCTGTTCTACCGGGGCGATGCGTTCCCGGCGGAATACCGCAACGGGGCATTCGTCGCTTTTCACGGTTCGTGGAATCGGGCGCCGCTGCCCCAGAAGGGGTTCGTGGTTGCCTTCGTGCCGTTCGGCAAAAGCCGGCCGAGTGGGCCCTGGCGCCTGTTCGCCACGGGCTTTGCGGGCCCGGGGACCGTGCATTCCCCGGGCCAGGCCCGATTCCGGCCGGTGGGCGTTGCGGAGGGCCCGCACGGCGCGCTTTACATCGCGGACTCCCAGCAGGGCTGGATCTGGCGTGTCACGCCGGAAAAAACCGCGCCCGCCGCGGCAACGCAGGAGGGAGCGCACGCACCGGACTGGTAGCATATGCGCCTGGTTTTCCAGGCCTGCCGCCATGACCGTACGCACCCGTTTCGCCCCCAGCCCGACCGGCTACTTGCATATCGGGGGCGCCCGCACGGCGCTTTTCAGCTGGCTGTTCGCCCGCCGGCACGGCGGCAGCTTCATCCTGCGGGTGGAAGATACGGATCGCGAGCGTTCGACCCAGGCCGCCGTTCAGGTGATCCTCGACGGCATGCGCTGGCTGGGGCTGGACTGGGACGAGGGCCCCTTTTTCCAGACACAGCGATTCGACCGTTACCGTGAGGCCGTGCAGAAGCTCCTCGACACCGGTCATGCCTACCGTTGCTATTGCACCACCGAAGAACTGGAGGCGATGCGGGCGGAGCAGCGGGCCCGGGGCGAAAAGCCCAAGTACGACGGGCGTTGCCGCGATCGCACCGCGCCGCGCGAGGGGGTCGAACCGGTGGTGCGTTTCCGGATGCCGCTGGAGGGCGTCACGGTGGTCCACGATCAGGTCCGGGGCCGGGTGGAGTTCGATAACCGCGAACTCGACGACCTGGTCATCGCGCGCTCGGACGGGACGCCGACCTATAACCTGACGGTGGTGGTGGACGACGTCGACATGGCCGTCACGCACGTGATCCGAGGCGACGATCATCTCAATAACACGCCAAAACAAATCAACATTTACAATGCGTTAGGTGAGAAACTTCCATCGTTTTCTCATATGCCGATGATCCTCGGTCCCGACGGCGCGAAACTCTCCAAGCGCCACGGCGCGGCCAGCATCATGGAATACCGGGAACGGGGCTACCTGCCCGAGGCGGTGGTCAACTACCTCGTACGCCTGGGATGGTCGCATGGCGACCAGGAAATCTTCTCGCGCGAGGAGATGATCGGCCTGTTCGACATCGCCGACATCAATCATTCGGCGTCTGCGCTGAACCCGGGCAAGCTGGATTGGCTCAATCAGCACTACATTATGGAGACGTCCGCGGAGAGCCTGGTCGATGAATTCGCCTGGCAGCTCGAGCAACTGGGAGTCGAGCCGGGTTCGGACCGCGAATATCTGGCACGCATCGTCGCCAGCCAGCAGGCGCGGGCGAAGACGCTGCGGGAAATGGCGGAAAACAGCCGGTTCTTCTTCGCGGCGCCGCAGGACTACGACGCCAAGGCGGCGCGGAAGAACCTGACCACCGAGGCGGCCCCGGTTCTCGGCCGGGCTGCGGACGCGCTGGCGGAACTGGAGAGCTGGGATGCCGAGTCGATCCATGCCCTGGTGGCGGGTCAGGCGGAGCGCGAAGGCATCAAGCTCGGCAAAGTGGCGCAACCCATCCGCGTGGCCGTCTCCGGAGGCCCCGTGTCCCCGCCCATCGACCAGACCCTGGCGATCCTCGGTCGCGAGCAGACGCTGGTCCGTTTGCGCAAGGCGTGCGAGTGGATTGCGGCGCAAGAAGCTTGACAGCGGTTGGCGGGAAACGGGAAAATATGCAGCTTCGTGAAGTTTTCGCGTGGGGCTATAGCTCAGCTGGGAGAGCGCCTGCATGGCATGCAGGAGGTCGGCGGTTCGATCCCGCCTAGCTCCACCAATTTATCTGCCTCCTTCGCTGCGCAAAGTGCCGGCAAAGCGTAGCGAGCGAAGGCAGGTTGGATGCGGCCGGAGCGCAGCAACCCCCGTGTACTCATGTACATGAGGATTGCGAGCACCGCCCGCATCCAGGATGCCGAGCGTAGTAGCTTTGCTGGTGCTTTTCAGGGTCCCCGTCGTCTAGAGGCCAAGGACTCCGGCTTTTCACGCCGGCAACACGGGTTCGATTCCCGTCGGGGACGCCACTTTAATTCGCACCGTCCGGAGCCGCCGTTACTCCCGCAGGCTGGTGAGGTAAATGCCGGCCCAGCCGGTCTCCTCGTCTCCCATGCTGACGGTGACGACCAGGTCATCGCCGCGAAAGCCGTCGCGTTCGATTCCCATCTCCGTGACCGGAAGCGCTGTCGCAGTTTCCGGGTCGAATGCCTCGGGGTCGATCAGCGTACCGGCCATTCCGGTCCGGACCAGGGTGCGCAACGGCGGGTGCCCCGGCCCTTTCCCGAGATAGATGCCGTCTACCGGATTGACGTAGGTGCCCCCCACGAACGCCGCCGTTCGTGCCTTGAACGCTACACGGAAGGTCGCGCCATTCGGGTTTCCGTCCGCTGTCCCGGAAACCGCTACGAAGGCGCTGGCACGCCAGCGCGCCGGCTCTCCGTCGTCCCCGCCGCTGCCCGGGATGTGGCCGGAGTAGTTCCAGTACAGAAAATCGGTGAAGTCCGCGGGCGCCGTGGCGACCGCACGCAGCGCCCCGGTCCGGATGTCATAGACGAAGATGCCCTGGTGCAACGGCACCTGTACCGGGAACCCGTTGGGATAAAGCGCGGCGCAGTAGGCCTGCCGGTCCGCGTTGCCCTCCGTCGGGCATTGCAGAGTCAACGTCCTCGTCTCGGTCCCCCACGCGCCCCAGAACGCCACGAAGCGCCCGTCGAAGGAGAGCGCCTCGCCCAAACGGGTGAACGTGGCCTGGCCTTGTCCGGGTACCTGTTCGCCGATCCTTACCAGCGTCGTCAGCGCCGGACGGGACTCGTCCAGAGGCGCAAGATAGATGCCACCCATCGTCGGGTCATCCTCGTTGTCCAGGCCGGTGAATACGGCCAGGCCGTCAGCCGCACTCGGCGGCGCGACGGAGCCGAAGACCGTGTCCGTGCCCGGGATCAAGGTATCGGTGCTGTTCGCGAGCAACACCACGGGCAGATCGCCGCCGGCGGGTGACAGCGCGGTGCGATCCGGAAGCGAAATGGGTGCATCGACGAGTTCCCGGTAATAGACGCCGGTGCGGGCCGCTCCGCCGCTATCCGTGTAATTGCCCTTGAATACGATGACGTCGCCATCGGTGACGGCGGGCGCGCCGGGAAAGACGTCGAAGTACGTGCCGGGCAGTTCCGGCACCTGGAAGAATGAGAAATACGAGACGCCACCCAGCTTGCTGGCGCCCGTGATCAGCTCCCCGAAGGGATCCGCGTAGATGCCGGACGTGCCGACTTGTTCCACGACCTCGCCGTTATCGTCGACCACCTTCCATGTCGGCTGGTGATTGCCACGCACGGCGACGGTGGGCGAGTCGATGTCGATGCGCGGGAAAGACGGCGGCTCGGTGAACGTGCTGCCGAGGTTATTCGGCGGCGGCACCGGGGTGTCCCGGTCGAACAGCCTCACGACCGGACCGAGTGTACCCATGTCGCGAGTGTAGACGCCCTGTACGGGTTCGCCCAGGGCCTCTCCGCCACGGCTGCGGGCGCGGAACGCGACCAGTCCCGCGGCGTTGACCGACGGCTGGTTGTAGCTGTTGAAATTCCTGCACGCCGGCGACGTCGGTTCCGACGCCGGGAGCGTGCAGAGATCGGTCGGCATGAAGTCACCGTTGTTGACTACCGTCGACCAGGTGAACGAATACGATTCGGCGGGTGCTGCTGACACCGCCCCCATGAAAGATGCGATCAGCGCCAGCGCGGCCGCACCACGGATAAGACCCTTCATGACAGATGCCTCCCGGCGGTCTGCGGCCGGGGGCGTAGCGCCCCCGGCCGACTCTCTTCATTTCCCGGCAACGAGTCTCTCGTGCCGGCCTGTGCAGGCGGGCTATTGGTCTCCGCCTCCGCCTCCGCCATTACCCCCCGCTTTCACCACGGTGGTCTCGGTGACGCTGTTGTTGGCTTCGTTCACGTCGTTCGGCGCGCTGGCCGTGGCGGTCCACGTGATCGTGGTCGCGTAGCCGATGCTGAACGTATCGGTCCAGGTATGCGTGCCGCCCGCGGGTATCTCGACGCTGACGGTCCACGGGAACCCGTCGAGGGAATCGCCATTCGAGTCCACCGCCGACAGGGTGACCGTGGCGGTTGCGGCGTCCGGACCCGCGTTGGCAACGGTCAGCGTATATTCCCGGCCCTCCGTGTTGGCCACCATGCGCACGGGCACCTCGAGTCCGGACGTGTCGCTGATCGATACGTCGCTGTGAGTTGCCTCCGAGGCCGTACAGGGCACCGGCGTCGCGTAGTCGCCGGGCACCGGCCAGGTGTGCATGAAGTCGATGACGGCGCGGGTATCGTCCGCCGCCTGGGCGAAGCCGGCGATATTGGTTGCCGCCAGGCCCAAGTTCGCCGAAAGTTCGGGAACGGCGGCGACGATCGGGCCCTGCACGATGTGGAAAGTAGGCGTCGGATCCAGCACGGCCAGGTACTCGAACCAGCCGGCCGCCGGATTGGCGTCGGGAATGTAGGCGGGATAGGGCAGCGAGCTGAAATTCGCGGCACGGTTATAGCTGAAGGCCGAGTAGTCCAGGTAGCACTTGCGCACCGCCTGTACGACGCCCTGCACCTCTTCCTTGACCTCGATGCAGATCTTGGGCAAGTAAGTGGAGACCGATTCGTCGGTAAGGCCCAGGATCCGGTTGAGGTAGACCACCATGTCCACGCCGACCTTGCCTGTCTTGTCGGCGGCTGCACCAAGCGCCCGGGCCGCCATGGTCAGCACGCTCTGCTGTCCCGGACCGCCGGGCAGTTCTATCTGCGATGTGGCGGTTCCCAGGTAGCCGGTCAACATGAACTGGCGGTACATCGCCAGGTTCTCGACCGGCGAGTCGATCTCGCCCGAGGTTACGGTGCCGTCCTCATTGACGATGCTCGTGACCAGGCGCCCGGAGGGATCGAGGCTCCTGCAATCGCAGGTCGCCAGGTTGGTGGTCGCTTCCTCGAGCGCCGAGTCCAGCACCGAGGGCGGCGAGCGCACTACGCTGGTACGGCCGAAATCGACCTCCTGTACATACTGCTCGTAACCGGGAAGGACGCTGCCTGTCGTGGGATCCACCGGGATTACGCAAGAATCCGTGGGCGACGGCGGCGTGCACGCGATGTCCCCATTGACCGAACTCACGAGTTGGACTCCGGGCGCCGCCAGCGGCTGCACAAAGCCTTCGGCGGTCAGAATGGGGACGCCGTTGGCGTCCCGGTAAAGGACGTAGAGGTCTCCGAGGTCGGACGATTGGGAACCGCCGCCACCGCCACCGCTTCCGCCTCCGCGGCCATTGCCGTTGCCACCGGGGGCGGCGTAGGCGCCGAGACTGAGCGTGGCCGTTGCCACCAGGACCGCGAGAATCGAACCGATGCTTCTTCTTTTCATCTGGAATGACATGACAAAACCCTCCTTCCAAATTGCCAATTCCACGGATTCCTCCGTGGCCTGAGTGCCACCCTGAGGGCGAATACGGAATTCGTCCGAGAGCTTTCTTGTTTCTCTTGGCAAGCAAATTATCCCGGGGGGCAGGGGCGCGCACTGATTCCGGTCATGTTTCCGATCGATACAACGCGGGTGTCGCCGTCACATCGCCGGGTCGCGGCGACTACCCGGCGCTGAGGGCGTATTGCAGCCGTGCCGATGGTGCTCTGATGCATCAGGCAGAGGCAAAGGGGAGGCCAGGTTTCGAGTTCCACCGAGGTCCGCGTTCTCGAGCCCTCCGGCTGCCGTCACGGCGAGGGCATCGCGGCAAAGGCTCCGCAGGTTTTCTCAGGATTCGGTGGGTTGCTGATGCATGTTGTGTCTAAAATAGTTATATAAAACAATATGATACGAGTAAATATTCGAGTGAATTAGTAGCATGGGCGGGGTGCCGTTCACCACTCGGCGGGGCGACGTGCCAAGCCTCGAGTGCCGGGGTTCATCCGGTACCCGGATGATAGACTATCCAATTGCATTTCTCGCGCGCTGGCGGGTATTTACCGCCGCTGCGCGGGCTGTCGAGTCGAAAGCAGAGGTTACGATCATGAACGACGTCATCCGCACCCTGGAAGAAATTCGTGCCCATGGCGGCGAGCCCGCGAGCGCCGGACTGCCCGACGAGGTGATTACGCGGTTTGCGGAGCGTGATCCGTCCCTGGGACGTGCCGTGGCGATGGCGCGGGAGGAGTTCAAGCGCCTGAAGGGTGACTTCCCGGAGCTGATCAAGCGCCCCGAAGCCGACCAGGCGGCGGAGGTCCAGGCCGGATTCGTCAACTTCTATCCCGATGACGCCATCAACCCCTACGTCACGCTGGCGGCCTGCGGGCCGTGGATCGTCACCGTGGCCGGTGCAGTCATCCATGACAACGGCGGCTACGGCATGCTGGGCCTGGGCCACGCGCCGGAGAAGGTGCTCGAGGCCATGAACCGGCCGCACGTCATGGCGAACATCATGACGCCGAATTATTCCCAGTTGCGGCTGGTGCGCGCCCTGCGCCGCGAAATTGGGCAAAGCCGCGACGGCGGCTGCCCCTACGACCGCTTTCTGGCCATGAACAGCGGCTCCGAGGCGGTCACGGTCGCCAGCCGCATCACCGACATCAACGCCAAGCTGATGACCGACGAAGGCGGGCGCCACGCGGGCAAGACGATCAAGCACGTCGCCATGGGCGGCAGCTTCCATGGCCGTACCGACCGCCCCGCCCAGTTTTCCGACTCCTCGCGCAATACCTATCGCACGCACCTGGCCAGCTATCGCCACCAGGACGATTTCTGGACCGTGGCGCCCAACAGCCTGGAGGGGCTGCGCGACGTTTTCGCCCGCGCCGAGCGCGAGAACGTCTTCATCGAGGCCGTGTTCCTGGAGCCGGTGATGGGTGAGGGCGACCCCGGCCAGGCCATCACGCCCGAGTTCTATGCCGTGGCCCGCGAACTGACCGCGGCGCACGGCAGCCTGCTCCTGATCGATTCCATCCAGGCCGGGCTGCGCGCCCAGGGGGTGCTCTCCATCGTCGACTACCCGGGATTCGAGGAGCAGGCAGCCCCCGACATGGAAACCTATTCCAAGGCGTTGAACGCGGGCCAGTTCCCGCTCTCGGTGCTGGCCATGACCGAGCGGGCCGCCGGACTTTACCGCAAGGGCGTCTACGGCAACACCATGACCGCGAACCCGCGTGCCATGGACGTGGCCGTCGCCGTGCTGGAGCAGATCACGCCGGCGGTGCGCGAGAACATCCGCGAGCGCGGCCGCGAGTTCCTCGAGCGCTTCGAGGCACTCAGCCACGAACTCCACGGACTCATTACCAAGGTCCAGGGGACGGGCCTGCTGTTCAGCTGCGAACTCGCTCCCCGGTACAAGGCTTTCGGCGCCAATTCGATCGAGGAGTACGTGCGCCGGCACGGCCTGGGCGTCATCCACGGCGGGCAGCGGTCCCTGCGGTACACGCCGCACTTCGCGATCACCCGCGAGGAAGTCGACCTGGTGGTCGAGGCAACCCGCGAGGCTCTGCTCAAGGGCCCGGGGGCGGAGTCCGCCGAGCGGGGCGCCGCGCAGGCGACGGGCTGAGGGCCGCGCGCCGGGGGGCCGCCGGCCGGGAGGTCGCGTACGTATAATATTCAGGGCTCTCCAGGCCGGCCGGGCGATCGCGGATCGCACCGGACCGGACGGGGGCGGGCGAAAGTGGCGGAACGGTAGACGCGCCGGCCTTAGGAGCCGGTGGGGCAATCCCCCGTGAGAGTTCGAATCTCTCCTTTCGCACCAATTCCGGAAGCGCCGTCCGGCGGGGCTTCCTTCTTTCCCATCGGGGACGAACAAATCTCTCAGACAACGGCAGGACGAGGAAGCACATGCAGGTATCAGTAGAGCAGAGCGGTAGCCTGGGGCGCCGTCTGACGGTCACGATTCCCGGGGAGCAGATCGAAGAGGAAGTCCTCAAGCGGCTGAACGACGTCGCCAAGCGGGCGAAGATCAAGGGCTTTCGCCCCGGCAAGGCGCCGGCCAGCGTGGTTCGCCAGCAATACGGCGACGCGGTGCGCCAGGACGTCGTCTCGGACCTCGTGCAGTCGCACTATGCGGAGGCGCTGCAGGGGCAGAACATCTCCCCGGTGGCGGCGCCCTCGGTGGAGCCCGGCGCGACCGGCTCCGACGGCAGCTATACCTTTACCGCGGAACTCGAGGTGTACCCCGAGTTCGAACTCAGGGACATCAAGGATGCGCGGCTGGTCCGGCCGCAGGTGGGGATCACCGACGCCGACGTGGACACGATCGTCGACCGGCTGCGCCGCCAGCACGAGCACTGGACGGCGGTGGAGCGCCCCGCGGACGAGGGCGATCGCGTCGTGGTTGATTTCGAGGGCCGCATGGACGGAGAACCGTTCGACGGCAACAGCGCCACCGACATGCCCCTGGTGCTCGGCTCCGCCTCGGTCATCCCCGGTTTCGAGCAGGGGCTGATCGGCGCGGCGCCCGGCGAGACGCGCAGTCTCGACTTGACCTTCCCGGAGGATTACTCGAAGGCCGATCTCGCCGGCAAGCCCGTGACCTTCGAGGTCACCGTGAAGAAGGTCGAGGAGAGCCACCTGCCCGAACTCGACGACGATTTCGCCGCGCACATGGGCATCGAGGAGGGCGGTTTGGAGCGCTTGCGCGAGAAGGTGCGGGAGAACATGCAGAACGAACTCGACGATCGGGTCCGGGGTGAAATGGAGAAGCAGGCCGGGGATGCCCTGCTCGAGGCCAATCCGATCGACGTGCCCCGGGTCCTGGTCGAGCAGGAGATCGTGCGCCAGCAACGGGCGACCATGCGCCAGTTCGGGCTGCAGGTCGATCCCGACAGTACGCCGGACCTGCCCCGCGAGCCGTTCGTGGACAAGGCGGAGCGCCGGGTGCGCCTGGGGATCGTGCTCAACCAGCTGATCGAGCGTGAGCAGTTCCGTCCCGACCCGGCCCGGGTGGAGCGCAAGGTCGAATCGCTGGTGGCGGATTCCGAGGACCCGGTGGCGCAGGCGCGCGCGATACGGGCCGACAACAACGTGATGCGCCAGGTCGAGTCGCTGGTACTCGAAGAGATCGCCTACGACTGGCTGATAGAGCAGGCGACTGTGGAAGAAGAAGCCAAGGGCTTTTTCGAGTTTATCGAGCCCGAGAAGGGCAGCACGGGAGAAGGCGAATGAGCGATATCAAGGCCCAGACCCTGGTGCCGATGGTCGTCGAGCAGACGGCGCGCGGCGAGCGTGCCTACGACATCTATTCGCGCCTGCTCAAGGAGCGGGTGGTGTTCATTACCGGCCCCATCGAGGACCACGTCGCCAACCTGGTGGTGGCGCAGCTCCTGTTCCTGGAATCGGAGAATCCGGACAAGGACATCAGCGTCTATATCAATTCCCCCGGGGGTTCGGTCACCGCGGGGCTGTCCATGTACGACACCATGCAGTTCGTCAAGCCGGATGTCTCCACCATATGCGTGGGCCAGGCCGCGAGCATGGGCGCGGTGCTGCTCGCTGGAGGGGCCAAGGGCAAGCGCTACTGCCTGCCGCATTCGCGAATGATGATCCATCAGCCATTGGGCGGGTTCCAGGGCCAGGCCGCCGACTTCGAGATTCATGCACGCGAGATCCTGGCCGTGCGCGAACGGCTGAACCGTATCCTGGCCCGGCATACGGGCCAGACC